>NZ_JBFRPK010000084.1:0-36196 GCF_041471965.1 Vibrio sp. 10N.261.51.A3 | reverse complement strand
CGATGGAGCTCCCCTACGAAATCGAAACCAATGATGGTCAAAAGCTCACCATTATGGTGAAGGTGACCGGTGAAGATAACCAAGCAAAAATTGAAGTAACGCCCTACTCCAGCCTCAATAATCATGTTTACGAAGATCACACTTCCTTTGGCAATACCACCAATCAGCTCAGCAGTGGCGGCACGTTACACGTGATTGACCCCGATCACGACCAAGCCGGTTTTATTGCACAAACCATCACCACCGCCGAAGGTGGTCGGTTCAATATCAACGCAAAGGGCCATTGGTCATACGATATTGACAATGATAAAGTCCAACATTTAGGCGCAGGGGAAAGCTTCCAGCAAACCTTTACCGTTGAATCTATTGATGGCAGTGCTAAAAAAGATATCACAGTGACCGTTCATGGCACCAATGATGCCCCAGTTGCATCAGCTGAAGTACGTTTAGCGAATGGCTTAGAAGATACCCAGATAGTCCTCACCCCTGCACAGCTACTGGCCAATTCTAGCGATGTTGACGACAACGATATTGGCAAATTATCCATTGAAAACCTACAGGCTGACCACGGTGCTATTGTATTAAATGCCGATGGCACCTTCACGTTTACCCCAGATAAAGACTATAACGGCGATGTCCATTTTAGCTATGACGTCAAAGATGCCCACGGTGGTGTGACCCACACCGGTGCATCAACAACACTCTCGGCAGTTGGCGATGCTGCGATCTTCGCCGGAGATAAAAGCGGTCAAATAACAGAAGATCGCCACATACAAGGTGATGCCCAACATACGATATTTGTCACTGGCGTGTTGAATGTTATCGATCCTGATGCCGGTGAAGATCATTTTTACGACACTCGTAATGCCCATGCGATCAGTGATCCCTATGGCGGTCACCTGACCATTGGAAAAGCCGGTGATTGGGCTTATTCGGTTCCCAATGCCAATATTCAACACTTAGCGGCAGGGCAAGTCGAGCAGGTTCAATATGAAGTAACGACTGCTGGCGGTGATAAGCAGGTTATTACCCTCTATGTCCATGGTACTAATGATAAACCAATAATTTCTGAAGTTATCGCAGGTGCACATAACATTGATGAAGATGCTGCAAATGCGACCTCTGGGCAAATTATTATCAGTGATGTTGATCATAGCGATCAACATGCTGTAAGCATTGACTCACAGCATCCACCACAATATGGCTCTGTCAGTTATAACAACAATAGCCAAACTTGGGTTTACACCCTCAATAATAATAATGCCAAAGTAAATGCATTAAATGATGGTGATAAGTTAACGGATAAATTTTCAATATTAGTGGATGATGGCCATGGAGGTGTCACCCAACAAGAGATCGAAATGAGTATTAATGGTCACAGCGATATTCCCCCTATGCCGACTTTGGTTGCACCAGCACAAATATCGGGTAGTGCTGGACATCAAGATTTACATGCCTCAATCGGTTTCCCTCCGATTATTCACCAAGGAACGCCTACGCCGATGACAGGCTGGGGAATATCAGATCACCACGGACATTCTCTCACTGCATTACACGGTCAATTTGGTACTTTGCATGTCAATCCTGCAACCGGAGAGTTGAGTTACGATTACCAACAAACTTCATCAGGCGTCGTTAAGACACATACAGGAGGCTCTTACGGTAGTGGTACAGACGAAACCGACTCGTTTGTTTTAACCCTAGGAGGCAATCAAAACTCACAAGTCGCGGTGCACCTACATTTGCACTCGCAATCCGTCCATGGAAACAGCGGACATCACATTGACCAAACCACACTAACTGGCATGGATTTATCGCCAATCGCTCCACCACCTCCTCCAGCACCCGGCATGAGCAAAGCGGATGAACCGGATGCCTCTTTCAGCACCCCTGATGAAGTTACTCTTAATTTTGATGAGGTGACGGCAAACCTAGAACATACAGCGATAGGCGAACACGAACAGCGTTCTGGTGCCCATGCTTACCTAGACGCTCTGGGTATTAATGCTGACTCGCCGTCTATAGATTCACCGTCACACAATGTACCAGTAGCGCATGATATCGATATCATTTTCAGTGATGCCGAGAGTGCTTATGGGGCTGAGCAAACTGACGATGGTATGAGTGATGGGCTGTCTCACCATACCGATAACCCATCTATTGATGATTCTTTACACCATCATAATGACGTTGACGGACTGCCTGACATAGACCCAAATAACTAGAACATCACCCCTTCGGTTAGATAAAAAAAGGAGCACGGCATGTGCTCCTTTTTTATGCAAGCCAGAGTGGAGGACTTTACCTCTCTCCAAACGCCACGCTAACATTGGTATAAATCGGTTTCCATAAGTATTGGAACACCGACTTCTCGCCAGTTGTGATGTCTACTTCACCCGTCATACCCGGCAGTATGGAAAAGCTTTCAGGGTTATCACGGAAGTAAGGCGTATCAACCGACACTACAACTTCATAATAGATCTCGCCACGTTCGCTTTGACTTGTGGTCGGTGAAATACTCTCTACCGCCCCTTTTAAAGCCCCAAAGCGGCTGTAATCAAACGCATCAATCTTGACTCGAGTGGGCTGCCCAACACTCACAAAACCAATATCTCTTGGGGACAAACGTGCTTTGAAGTCAGCGTTCCCTCCGACAGGCACAATTTCAACTACCGTGCCACCCGGCTGAATAACACCACCATCCTGCGTGCTTGGTATGCTTTGCACCAAGCCTTGTAGCGGTGACACTAACATAGTGTTCGTCAATTTAGCTTGGCTTGAACGAACTCTAGCATTCAATGCTGATAAGTCAGATACGGCTTTAGAACGATCATCGCTCACTTTAGCTTTCGCTTCCGCCAGAAGCTGTATGATTTTTTGGTCATTACTGTCAGCTTGTCTAATCAATACCGACTTCTTACCACGAGCCTCTTCGATTTTCTGTTCGATACTGGCCAATTTTTGTCGCATTTCAAGCACACGTAAACGTGAAATGTTACCCGCTTTATAACCCTTCTCCAGTATGTTCAACTCTTGCTTAGTCGCATTTAACTCTTTCTCATAACTCGGCAAGGCCTTTTCTACGCTACGAAGCTGCTCTGCAATTTGCTCGCTCTCTTTCTCAAGCACCACACGCTTTTGGAAGTAGAGGGCTTTTTGCGCGTTCAGCTGCGCTTTTTGCTGGCTGACGATCTCTGGGTAATCGACCTCAAACTCAGCAAGGTTAGGCTCACGTTGCTCAAGCAGCGCATTCATACGTTCCACACTGGCTAGAAGCGTCACTTGTTGGGACTTTAGCTCTTCAAGGGCGGTACGCTGGAAAGTGGCATCAAACTCAACAAGCGGCTGGCCTTTCTCAACCAACTGCCCTTCTTTAACGAGAATTTGCTTTAACTTACCGCCAATCGCACTTTGTAATACTTGCTTCTCGCCTTCTGGAATCACAGCACCTTTGGCTTTGGCGATTTCATCAACTTGAGTGACTACAGACCAAGTGGCAAAAGCAATAACACATAAGGCAACCGACCATGTGGCCAGCGCCAATGTACGAGCCGTATTTTGTGATTCAACAAGCTCACCGTAGCGCTTGCCCTTCTCGATAGATTGTTTAGTCATTAGCGACTCCTTGCTTAGACTCTGATTGTTCTTGTTGGGCTGCATTTTGTTGAGCAGACGCCTCTTGAGTTGACGGCTGTAGCTCTTGAGATAACGGTTGCTCAGATAACTGCGGTTCTTGAGAAGCTTGAGGCTCTGAAGGCTGTTCCTGCTTCGAAGACTGCTCCGGCTCTAATGGACCGGCATAAACCAATGCACCTTCATTTAATACCACCACTTTATCGGCAAGCTTGATTAAATCCGGATCGTGGGACGTGTAAATCACCGTTGCTTTTCCTTTTTTCGACTGCACAAACTCACCAAATATACGTTTAGCATTTGGGTGAGCATCAGGCACAGGATTATCCATTAAGAACATTGGGTAGTCATAAACCAGCGCTTTTGCATCAATTAGGATCTGCGCGACGCTGCCAGACAACATGTCAAAAAGGCTGTCCGGCTGAATACTGCTGATGGAAGTATCGAGTCCACCTGATAATGTCTCGAACCAACGCTTTCCGCCGACCATTTCAATTGCAGAGATCATTTTCTGATCTTTGACTTTGTGACCGTCGTTTAGCCACTCTCGAATACTCAGCGTAAGCAAATCAGGATATGCGGCTCGAATGAAACACCAGTGGCGATAAAGCTGCGGGTCGTATTGAACGAGGTTAACGCCTTCAAGCTCGACCATGCCATTTTGGATAGGCTGCAAGCCAGACAGCACTTCAATTAATGTTGATTTACCGCTCCCAGAAGGGCCGGTAATCGCGACAACTTCACCGGCTTCAATATCAAAACTCACACCATTCAAAGCGGGGCGACTCTGTTTGGGATAGCGCAGCGTCACTTGGTCTAATTTCAAGTTAGGCGCTACCACGGGTAACGGGTGATGCTGGTAACTGAATTCACGCTCAGACGGCTGAGACAAAATACGGTTCACTTGCAGCTTGGATTGATTAAAGCTATTAAAACGCATCGCACTGTTTGCCAACACCTGAGCAGGACCCGTCACCTTAGATATCAACATCATTGAAGCAATCAAACCACCAGGGGTCATCACTTGTTCAAAAATAAGTCCTATACCTAACCCCATCACGGCGAGTGTCGACCCCACACCAATGAAATAGTAAATCGAGGTGTAACGACTCTGGAGAACCGATTGATTAAAGGTCACTGTTGAAGCAAGAAGATTGGCCTTTTTGAAGCGTTGAATCCAGTGCTCTGAGAATCCAGCACTGCGAATAAAGGCGAGTTTGGATGACAGTTCATTGGTCATGTTTTGACGATTCGTACCTGCCACTGTCGATTGCATTGAGCGCTTACTGCTAGAGCGTATCGAGCGTTTTGCTAGCAAGTAATAAAGGATTAAAGAGACGACTGGAACCAGTACCAACCATCCGCCTAAAACTCCTATCGCTAGTACAAAAATTAGAATGAATGGTAGGTCAAATAACGCATTTCCTAATGGCCCCGATAGCACACCTGAAATACGCTCTGACAACATCACTTGGTTTTGCTGACTAGAAGAAGCTGTTTGCTGATTTTGAGCATAGCTATTACGAAGCAGACGCTGCACGAGGGATTGAGAAATCTCACGACTTACTCGGTTGGAAACTGAAGCAAACACTCGGCTACGTAATGTTCTCAACCAACCCATCATCACAAACAACAACGCCGCGCCAATGGCGATACCTTGCAACTCATGCCCTGCATCACCACCAATCACATGGTCATAAATCGACATCGTGATGAAGGGAACAGCAAGCGCAAATAAGTTAGTGATAAAGCTGACCAATAACAATTTAGGAATGATGGGGCGAAACGCATGTAACCTTTCACCAACCCAATCAGGAGAGGCCTTCTCTAATGGTGGCCCTTCGATAACAATACAAAACTGAGGGACATCGGTGATGTCGTTATTGGCATTAAAGGCAACAAATTGCTTGGATTCCAAATGACCAGAGACCAGCTCATGTTCACCAAGTACCAGTAAGACCAATTTATGTTCACCAACTTCATCTAGGTTGGCAACCAAGCGATAAGGCAGTGCAAGCCTGTCGAACAAGGCAAACATATCGTCGATTGATTCAATGCCATTTTCATCGACCCATTGATGTGCGAACAACTGGATATTAGCATTAACTTCCAACTGCTTAAGAACGGAAAGGCTCTCGGTTTCTAAATGATTCATCACCTCTTGTCGACCGCTGGTATCTGCACGGTTGTTCGTACCTGAAGGGTTACCAATATCTAAACGATTCATACGACGGCCTCCTGATTGCTCTCGCTGTCGACCGTAATAGCTCGACTTTCCACTGTAATGATTCGATTAGCAAATTCGCGAAGCTTCGAATGGTAGCTCACCATCAGTATCGTGCGTCCTGCCGTTACTTCTTCTTCCAACACCTTAGCTAGATTCCCAAGGGCGTCTAAATCAAGTGAAGAATCCGGCCTTTCCAACATGATTATGGGTTTATCACTTGCCAATTGAGCCGCGATATTGAGCATTTTCACGTTACCCATACTCAACAAAGAAGCACTCGTATGGCCAATTTGTGTCTCTAGTCCATCGGGTAATCGAGTAATCTCTTTGGTTAAACCCAAACGCTTTGCATAGTCACTGGCGCTTTGCGTTTTCTCAGGGTCAAACCCGCACAAGTTGTCGAGAATAGTACCCGACACCAACTGCCCTTTAACGCCACAGTAGGCAGCAATATTGGTTACGGATGCGATTGAAACTGCAGCTCCGT
Source organism: Vibrio sp. 10N.261.51.A3 (assembly GCF_041471965.1). Classification (NCBI taxonomy): domain Bacteria; kingdom Pseudomonadati; phylum Pseudomonadota; class Gammaproteobacteria; order Vibrionales; family Vibrionaceae; genus Vibrio; species Vibrio sp. 10N.261.51.A3. Next base: position 29,849 of record NZ_JBFRPK010000084.1, on the reverse strand, counting down.
TAATGAAGCACTCACCCGCTTTTAGATCATCAATACCTGCAATCGACGACAATAAATGACTGTTGGTGTGGCGATCCTCACTCTCTAACAATACCAACTCACCTTTATTCAGTGTGACATCTGCATGAGAGAGTTCACCGTACCTTTCAACGGTCGCTTGCTTAATTTCCAACGTCTCAAAGTCAGATAAAGGGATCTCAGGTTGCTCAGAATCTGAAAACTCAGATAGTGACAAGTCACTCAATTTTTCAATTGCCTGATTAGCACTGTGTATTGAATTAAGCTTGATTCGAACCCCAACCAGTGCACTCAAAGGCGCAACCGCTCTGCCAGATAAGATAGAACATGCCGCCAAGCCACCAGTAGTTAACTGACCATCCAACACCCACAAGCTCCCCGTAATTACGAGTAAAACTGACGTGGCTAATGCGGCAAGCTGAATACATTCTTGGGCAAAGGCGTTCTGTTCTTCTTCTCTCGCTTTAGACTGAGAGCGAACGTTATTGAGGGATTTAAATTGATTGAAGATTCGAGACTCAACAGCCTGACGTTTGATTCCTTGAATGGTTTGGCTCAGTAAAATCAAGAACGCTTTTCGCTCCTGCTCATCTTGGGAAGCTTCTTCACTTAAGCTTTTAACGCGAATAGAAGATAACCAAACGATTCCGAGAGTAATCAGCCAAACTGCCAAAGGTATCGCCACCAGCTCACCGCCGATGTAAGCCACCAAGCCCAAGAAGATCAAGGCAAAAGGCAAATCAATAAAGCCTGCAATCACACCACCGGAATACCAATCTTTGACTTTGGATACAGAACCAAGCCCCTCTTCCACGCCGCCAACACCAATGTGGCGGAGATGGCCTGATGAAGCCGTTGTTACTCTTTCAACCAAAGTTTGATAGGTCGCTTTCTCGGTATTGCTGGCCGCGGCTGACAAAAGCCAAGTACGCACAAACCGGATCAATGCTTCCATGGCAACAGCCAACGCTGCACCCGCCAACAACAAAGTGGCAGTACCGTAACTTTGGTTAGGTAAAATACGATCGTAAATTTGCAAAACCGTTAACGGAACGGCGAGAGAGAGAAGATTTATGAGTAAAGAAGGCAGTAAGACTTTCCCCACCACCCCTTTGTTTTTCATTGAACTTGCGGGCATACACAATCCTTATCCATGCTTATGAAATAAGATTGGTACACCATGTTGAGTATTGCAAGGTAACGGACTGATTTAACGTGTTTTTCAATATAAATATGACACAGATCTTTCTACACAAATCTGTGGCTATACCCGTACCTTAAAAACGCTCCTTACAAACGCTCGTTACAAGTGCTCCTTACAAACAATTGTCGTAATCCGTTATCGCCTGCTTTAACTTTGAAAAGTCTGAGTTACATAAATACGGTTTCAGCGCTTCAAATTTATCTGAGGGCCACTCGTATATTTTGAATGACATGAGTTCGTCAATTACGGACTCATCAAAGCGGTATTTGACGACTTTAGCTGGAGAACCACCAACAATGCTGTATGGAGCGACGTCTTTAGTCACCACACTATTCGCTGCAACCACAGCGCCTTCGCCAATCGTCACACCGGGCATCACCATCGCTCTCATGCCTAACCACACCCCATCTTCAATGTGAGTGTCACCTTTGCCAATGTAGGCATCGTCGATGACATCCATAAATGGATACAGCGAAAACCAATCAACTCTGTGGGTATGGTTGCCACCCATCAAAATCACGACCTCTGCACCAATACAGACATAATCACCGATATAGAGTTCGTCGATTTCCCATCGAGGCTCCCACTGGCGGCTGACTTCGTCGCCGTGTAAATAACGCACTACCGATTGTTCAAAACCATTATCCCAGCAATCGCTGTAATAACTGTGTAGACCTTTTACATGAATATTGGGGTTGGTTACGACTTCATGCAGCAACTCGAATTTGGACCAATGCTTCTTTTGCATTTTACCTCTGAATGATCTATTTAGTTTTATGCGTTAACTATCAAAATGTTCGACGATGCAAATCCAAGGTGCACAAACTAACGCCCTATAAACACAGGTTTCACTGGGACTAATAGTGAGTATCACGCTTAAATCATAGCAATGTCGCTAAAACTAAAGAGACGTCAGTGGATTCGAGGTTGCTTAAGAAGAGGAAGTAGTTTCAAAGTTTGCTCAGTTTTTATCGATAACTTGGTTGGATAATTTACAGGCGTAGTGTAACTGTTTAGTCGCGCCAATTTGACAGGAAGATGTGATTAATAAGGTTTCAAATTTCGTTTCGTGGAATACGGAATGAACAAGAGCCTGCGCGATTACACAGGCTCAAACTTAGACTCAGCTATAAACTTCGGAGCTCGCTTGGAGCTGGGCTCAGCGACTACATGCGTGCAAGCTGTACTTTTCTGTCTTTATTCACCACGCAGAAGTTACCGCGCTTAGTACGACACTTAGAGCATCGTTCGCATTCAACAGGGCTTCTATCCCCTTCCTTCCAACGCTTCACTAAATGGGGTTCAGAAAGCAGCGGTCTTGAAAGCGCGAAGTACTCAATGCCCGTGTTGTTTGCAATCGCTTCGATAGCATCAAAATCCGTTAGACCACCAACCGTGATCACTGGGATATTAACGTCTTGGCTAATCGCGTGACCATACTCATGGAAGTAGCCTTCAGCTTGAATGGTAAAACCATCGTGCGACTCGCCAATCATAGTGTCTGCTTTGCCATGAATATTGCCTGACACGACAATGCCATCCACACCCACTTGTTCAAGCTTTTTACAGACAATACGTGTTTCCTCAAAGGTGACGCCACCTTCAAAAAACTCGGATGCCGTGAGCTTAACCAAGATAGGGAAATCATCACCCACCAGCTTACGTGTCGCGGTATAGATCTCTAACAAAAATCTCATGCGGTTTTCTAAGCTACCGCCGTATTCATCTTCACGTTGGTTGTAATAAGGGCTTAGAAATTGGTTAATCAGGTAAGTGTGAGCGGCATGAATTTCAACGCCATCAAAGCCTGACTTTTGTGCTCTCAAAGACGCTTGAGCAAACGCATCAACAATGTAGTCGATCTCGTCTGTGGTCATCGCTTTACCTAGTGTTTGAGTGCCTTTTTCTGGAACCTCACTTGGTGCGTAGATCACTCGTTCGCCAAGATCATGCGTGGTTTTGGTGCCACCATAAGCTAATTGCATCACGATTTTAGAGTCGTTGTCGTGCACCAGTTGAGTCAGCTTTTGATACTCTTCAATGAATGAGTCGTTATACATACCCATCATGCCTGCATTCGGCTTTTCTTCTTCAACAATGTTCGCGTAGCCCGTCACGATCAGGCCGACTTCACCTTGAGCCAACTCTTCATAGATAGCGTACAGTTTATCTGTCATATGCCCATCTTCGGTGGCCATATTTTCCCACGTTGCACTTCTCATGAAGCGATTCTTTAGTGTCATCTTGCCAATGTGGGTTTCTGTAAACAAAGTGCTCAAGTGTCTTCCTCTCAAAATCGTGTTACGCAAGTTACCCATTAAGCATGGGCACTGATTCAGGCGGATACTACAGAGAATAAGGCAGCGAAAACTTAATCTAGATTAAGAGAGCGGCACTCTCATGTGAGAAAGATATAGAAAGCATCAAAAAGAGATAAAAAAGATTGGAGAAATGGTAACAAAAGAAAGTCGCTAAGTTTTAATAAGCGACTTTGTTCAATTTAATCTGGACTAAGTCAATGGTTCTTACGAGAGGTGTCCACCTGCGAATTTCTGCCTGCTAACAGTTATTTGAACTCATAGGTGTAAGACGCGCCAACACTGTTATTTTCACCGAAATCGTCCTCAGCAAAAATAGTGAAGAAGTTGAATGATTGAGCGTCACTCAACTTGTAGCTAGCACCGACGCCTGCCCAATACCCTGAATAATCATCAGACCCCATTGAACCGCCACCGAAGCCCATAATCGACCACTCATCCGTAATCGTTTTTAAACCAAAGGCACCAATGTAGCCACCATGTGTTGAACTCGGCATCAATACATAATCAGAGCCAACGTTATCATCATCGAAAACCGCCACTTCGCCATCATTATAACTGTAGCCAGCCATAGGGAAGATTTGCCAACCGAACGGCTCAATGTCGAAATAACTCAGTGGTATAAACGTACCAATACTGTAGTTGTTCTTATAAGCATCGTTGTCGTATTCAGAGCGGCTAAAGTTGAAATTGACGATCCCCATAGGCAACAACCATGAACCGCCTACTCGCCACTCTTCACCGTCAGCATTAACACGAGCGTTGATCATTCGCGCTTCATCAAGCCCAATAGACCCAGAGAACTGCAGATCTTCGTTATAAGCAACGCCAGCTTTGGTTACGATTTTAGTCGGATCATCAGGGTGCTTCTCTTCAGCAAAAGCACCCGTTGAAAATAAAGACACTAAAGTAATGATTAGTAGATTACGTAATGTCATTAGAAGGTCGCGCTAACACCAACAAAGTGGATACGGCCATCGAATGAACCGTCAACCATGAATCGGTCCATATCTACTGAACCCAAGTCAGCATATTCGTAGAACACATCAATTAAGATATCATCCCAATAGGTAGATGCACCCACTGAGTAGCGATACTGCTCACCAACGGGAAGATCAACATACTGCATTGTCGGGTCGTCTTGTGGAGAAGTTTCGTAAGAGAAACCGGCTTTCAAACGCCAGTCTGAGTTAAGTTGGTAATCTGCACCAACTGCAAACTTCCATACATCGTCCCAATCGCGCAATAGTGTTTGATTAATTGGAAGGTTACCATTTTGGTTTGTACCCAAATCTAAAACAGTGCTATCCCATTGACTCCAAAGATGAAATTGCACACTAGCTAATAGATCAAGCTGAGTATTAAATGCATAACTCAAACTGGCATCAACAATTTCAGGTACATCTATACCAGTATTTAATGAACGCTGGCCGCCAGTAAATACATTCACATCATTGTTAAATTCATGTTCGAGTTTAGAACGATAACTAGCACCCAATTTAAGCTTGTCTGTCGGTGTGTACATTACGCCAAGGTTATAGCCATAAGCCCAATCAGTGTCTTGCTTAGCTGTAAAAAGAGAGGATGATTGCTGTAATGCAGCCCAACTTAATTGTACACCCGCCCCAACCGACCACTGGTCATTCAGTTGGTAACTCAGTGATGGATTCACTTGCATCGCAGTAAGCGTAATATCTTGAAGTAAAAGATGACCTGCCCATTCGTTACCGTAATCAACGCTAGAGCCACCAACGGCACCAAGTGCAATACCAAGGTGTAATTTGTCAGTGACTTGATGCGCGTGGAAGACACCAAATGACGGCATTACGGAATGAGCTTTACCATCTGGATTACCACCGTTATCTTGATACTTCATTTCAAGATCGAATGCCATGGTGTTGATGGTCGTTTTGCTTTCGCCCATGTGAGACATAGTGGCAGGGTTTGTCCACATCGCCGCTGCAGATCGAGTGTAAACACCATCACCAGCGCCAGTAGTACCAGCGTTGGCAACGACAGCTTCTTGCAAAAACAGGCCACTTGCGAATGCATTTAAGCTCGTAAAAATTGCAGTGGCAGCTAGAGAGTAAGTAAAAGTTTTGTTCATCAGAGCGCTCATTTAGCCTTAGACATTAAATTGCTCTAAGGTTACCGCAAAGCTCAATAAACAAAGGGAATATCCATTATTCCTGTACAAGCGCTATTTAAACTTTCTGGCGACGTAAGGGCGTGGTTTGTCTCGATGAATTTCACGTTGAGCAGCAATCGCCCTGTTCTTACCTAACCCAACCTTTATCTGATACCAAGTTTCGCAGAATACAGCCATGCCCGGGCTTGACCACCAAGTCTTGTTGTAGAGCTTCTTGTTAGCAGCGACGACATCTGGCGACCGATTCGCACACTCAAGTGCCAACGCATAGGCTTCAGCGTAAGGATCTTCGGCAATCTTGGTCACCAACCCATATTCTTTAGCGGTTTCACAGTCGATCACTTTGGCCGTCATCGCCATTTCAAGGGTGTGATCTTTACGCATCAGCTCTCTAAAAGCGATAGCGCCTCCCATGTCTGGAATCAGACCCCACTTTGCTTCCAATATAGAGAAGTTCGCATCCGGGCTAGCAATTCTAAAATCACCCCCACTGACCAATTGCAGGCCGCCTCCCCAACAACGACCATGAATCGCAAAAATGACAGGGCATGGAATATCTCGCCAACCCAATGAAAAGCGTTGTGCAGCGTTAGGCAATGTCGGTAGCCATTTAAACAAGAGCTTCATCGCCCCAGATTTACTGGTTAATAGGGACTTAACATCAAGCCCTGAACAAAAATCAGAACCCTCACCTTTTACTATTACGGCACGAATCTCGGTGTTCTTTTTCAGCTGAGTCACCATGTTATTCACGCCTTGAAACATTGCCATATCAATAGCATTGAGCTTATCGGGTCGATTCAACACAACCGTCGCAATTTGGTTTTTATCGATAGAACAAGTAATACGATCGAGGTTTGGCATGGTGGCTACCTTATCAGTGGTCAGACCTTTAGGTTATACATTTTATTAACATATGCCAAACTTGCACATTAAGAAGCGAGACCTGTGTTGCTTAACGTCTTTCCCTTTACACAAACGACATCAACAAAAAAGCAGTGATGGATCGCTCCATTCACTGCTTTTCATCCGTAGCTTTTATCGCCAATGGCTTTGATTGCCAGTAGCTTTGATTAGCAATGGCTTTCGGTCATGAGCAAAACCTATGTTCTTCGAGATTTCAGTAGCAAGAAGATAAAGTAGCTGCCAGCAATAATGGAAACTAACGTCCCTGCCGCAAGCTGCGCTCGGAACACTACCACTTGCCCTAAGCAGTCAGAAAATAGCATATATTCTGGTAACTTAAACCAAAGCGCTGAACATTAAAAAGGCCATTGAAATTCATCATTTCAATGGCCTTCTCGTTCCTACTAGCCAGGCAGCTAGCTAATTACCTAAGCAACTAACTGAGCTGAGACTCTCTCGCTTCTTGGCTACTGAAACCACGCAAAATGTTAAACAGGGTAATCAATGTGAACAGCATGATAACGAGCGATAAATGCCACGCTTCCCCTAACCCTAACTGAACCAGGCCCATACTCACCATTGAAGACACCACCATCTGCCCGCCACCAGACATCGCAGCCGCCGCGCCAGCGTTCTTCTTATAAGGCAACATCACTAACGCCTGAGCACAAGGTAACGCAATACCATTACCAAGGATCATCAAGAACTGGCCAAGCATGAGATACAAAGGTTCGAGTGGACAGAAGAACAGCCACAAGGCCGCAGCAACGTGCAATACAGGTGTGCATAACAGAGTTTTCTTGTTACCCAGCATAGGGCGAATACGGTTACATAAGCCTGTTCCGCCAAGCATGCCTAATGCTGGAATCACCGCCCACATTGCGTATTCATCTGACGTCATACCAATCTGGTTCTGCATGATAAATGGCATCACCGACACAGTGGTGATCATCAAGCTAAAGTTAAGCCAACCGATACTCGCAAAGCTCATAAAATAACGAGAAGTGAGTAACTCTTTATATTGAGAAACCATTCTCTTAGGCGAAGGGATCGCCGAAACCTGAGTGACGGATTCCTTAAATTTGAACGCTAACACCACCCAAGCTAATGAGACATAGCCAAGTAGCGAGATAAACACCATGCTCCAGCCAAAATGGAAGTTAATGAATCCACCGATAACGGGCGCGATCAAAGGTGTTATAGACGCAACCATAGCAATGTAAGACATCGCCAAAGGCAAGTCTGCCCCACTGAATCTGTCTCGCGTAGAAGCGCGAGCAAGTACCGCGCAACAACCGGTTCCTAAGCCTTGCAGGAATCGCCCCATCACCATGCTAGTAAACGAATGGCTGAAGAAGATGATCATCAATAACCCAAGCATGGCAATCAACAAACCGCTTAGCAGTACCTTCTTGCGTCCCAAAGCATCGGAAATAGGGCCATAAATAAACTGGGAAGGACCAAAGCCCAATAAATACACACTCACCAAAAGCTGAGCTTGCTCTAGCGAGACATCAAAGTCTTTGGCGATCCAAGGCAAAGAAGGAAACACCAAGCCCATACTGAGCTGGCCGATACTGATGACCAAACACGCAAGTAAGATCGATTTAAAATCAAATCCACGACTCATCGTTTAATACGTCCATTTGAATAAAAATCGTGCGTATCTAACTCACAACATAAAAACTGAGAAAATAGCGAAAATGCTGCTGGTGAGTTGTTCATAATGCTCCGACGGGATCAAATAGAGAAAGGCACAGTAAACATACGTGAGCTTGTATAATCATACAATAGGCGTTCAACTAAATATGTGAATAGTCACTTTTCAGCAACCTCGGCTTTCCGCCAATCGGTCACAAGCGCTAGACTAACACTAGATGCTCATAATCAAGGGATTTCAATGAACACTCATCACCGTATTTTTTCATGTGCTTTGGCGCTGCTTGCCTCTGGTCCTATAACGTCAGCCTTTGCATGGCAGGCAGAGAAGATCACCGACGGACTCGTGATCCCTTGGGGGCTGGCTTATGTCAACGATAAGTCCATGTTAGTCACAGAAAAATCAGGCGTCATTAAACATGTCGATTTAAAAACAGGCGATCAAAACACACTGTTCAGGCTGCCCAATGTATGGGCGAAAGGCCAAGGTGGATTATTGGATATCGCACTCTCCCCTTTTGAAAACGGAAAGCTCTACGTCACTTACAGTAAAGACGTCGATAGTGAAGGCGTAACGACACTGGCTTCTGCTAATTACAGCAATAATGAAGTCACCAATTGGACAGATGTGTTTGTATCTAAATCTAGAACGGACACCGGACGTCACTTTGGTAGCCGTATCACCTTTGATGATAGCCACCTGTATTTTTCAATCGGCGACCGTGGTGATCGAGACAACGGCCAAGACACCATGACTCACGCCGGATCAATATTACGACTGAATGCCGATGGAAGCACACCAAGCGATAACCCATTCACGGATAACAACAAAGTGCTCAATGAAATTTGGAGCTTTGGCCATCGTAATCCACAAGGTCTGTATTACGATTTCCCGACTCAAAAGCTTTGGTCGATTGAACACGGCCCTCGCGGTGGTGATGAAATTAACCTAATAAAAGCGGGTGCCAACTATGGGTGGCCTGTCACCTCACACGGAAAAGAGTATTGGGGCCCTATCAGCGTTGGCGAATCGGAAACCAAAGATGGTATTGAAGCGCCAAAAAAAGTCTATGATCCTTCAATCGCTCCGGGCAGTTTGCTTGTTTACCAAGGAGACAAATACCCAGAGCTGAAAGGCAAACTGCTGGCTGGCGCACTAAAACTTACTCACATCAATATTGTGACAGTCAATGAACAAGGTGAGGCAATCGAGGAAGAACGCATTTTAGAGGACTTGGGCGAAAGGGTAAGAGACATCGAAACTTCACCAAACGGAGACATCTTCTTCAGCACTGATAATGGCAACCTGTACCGCTTGAAAAAGTAGCCGAGACCTCGTTCAAGTAAAGGCACTTACCTTACAACGACATTTATAAATATAAGCCGTTAAAAGTGGGCTCAACGCCCAGTTAGCGGCTTTAAATTTGCAAAAATGAATGCGCTAAAACAGTGCATTTACTCCAAATTCGTCATCAATTTCGACCACCTTTTTCACAAAAACTACAACAAATCACCATACAACTGTAACTCCATGATATTTAAGGAATGCAAAGTTTGACTACCCCCAAGTTTCTGCAACCTTTCCCTATGTATTCGATTGACTATCCCCTGATTTGATTTAGACTCGTTCCCGGCTAGAAAGAAAGTTCTTTGTATATAAACATTTCGTTGGATTACTAGTAACCCCGTTGTGTTGTACGCAATAGCAATAAACTTTTCCGCGCTATCAGTGCCACAATTGGCTCAAAATAAAAATTTAATTTTAGGATATCATCATGTCTAACACAGTTACTGGTACAGTAAAATGGTTCAACGAAACTAAAGGCTTCGGCTTCATTCAACAAGAAAACGGCCCAGACGTATTCGCACACTTCTCTGCTATCACTGGCGACGGTTTCAAAACTCTTGCTGAAGGCCAAAAAGTTGAGTTCGTAGTATCTCAAGGTCAAAAAGGCCCACAAGCTGACAGCATCAAAGTACTTTAATTTAGTATTTTAAAGCTTTCTAAAAATAGCCAGCCTCAGCTGGCTATTTTTTTACCCGCTATTCAGAGATTTAAGGTAATATTCCCCTTCACTATTTCTACCTAAGACACCCTCTCAATGGCTCTTAAACCGACAATCTACAAGTTTCGTATCTCTTTAACCGATATGAATCGCGACTATTACGACTCTTTCAATCTAACGGTTGCACAACACCCTTCTGAAACAGAACAGCGAATGATGGCTCGAATCATGGCTTTCTGTATCAATGCATCTCCTGAACTTGAGTTCACTAAAGGATTGTCTAGCATTGAAGAACCCGATTTATGGCAGAAGTCGTTAGACGATCAAATCCTAGAATGGGTCGATGTGGGCGAACCCGATCCAGAGCGTGTTAAGAAGGCAACTCGCCTATCTAAATCAGTACGCGTATTCAGCTTCAACACTAAATCAAACGTTTGGTGGGAGCAGAACAAAGGTAAATTCGGCTACCTAAAAGCTCAGATCGTTCGTCTAGACAACGATGGTATTGAGCAGCTAGCGGCGATGACACAACGTACGATGGATCTTTCAGTCATGCTGACGGGTAACTCTGCTTTCATTAACAGCGATACTCAATCGGCAGAAGTAACGTGGGAAGAGCTACAGAGTAATGACTGAGCGTCCAACCCCGAATAGTTCGCAAACAGAAGCTAGCCTGCAAGAAGAAGCCAAGCAGCAAGCCGACGCGCAGCAAGAAATCAAAGCCAAACAACAAGCTAGAACCAAGCTTCACCAGTGTTTAAAAGAAGCAGGTTTAGATTCAGTCAAAGCGCTCTCGACAAGCTACGAGAAAGAGCTGTCGTCATTTATTGATGAAAACCACGCTTTGTTTAAACACGCTTGCGAGAACAAGCCGGAGAACTCTGCACGTCAGACGTTGCTTGGCCTGTTAACCAAGGTACATATCGATGCAAGCTATCGCTTTGAAAGCTATAAAGAAGCGAATGAGACGATGCAAAATGTATTCGATAATACTTTGGGCACTGAGCACAGTGACAAGTTTCAAAACTCTAACGCTCAACAGTTAAAACTAGTCACGCATTTGTGGTTGTTCATTCAAGGACGACTAGGAATGGATTACAGCCTAGCCAATGATCACGCAGCTGTAGCCGCTACGCTATTGTCTCGTATATCGAGAAGCAGTGATGATGAGATTCGCGTAGAGTTCATGGCGAGTTTTTACGATGGTTTGAACATCTATCAAGCCGAGAACAAGCCATCAGGTATTGTTCACCACTTAAAGCGTTTGTTTAACCTTTCTTAAGCACTCCCACCAGCGACTGATTCTAGTTACGCTCTATATGCTTTCAACAAACGTTAAGATATAGAGCGTGCTTTTTCTGCTTGGCCGCAACAGATTCCCTATTACGTTCATTCTTCACTTTAGGGAATAACAGCATTCTCAGCCATTACAGTTGACTTCATTACAGGCGTAAAAAAGCCCCGCATAAAGCGAGGCTTAGAATATATTTCAATGAACATCAATTTACAGAGGCTAAATTGAATTCATCTAATAATGCAGTGAATCAACGCAGGCCGTGTAAGAACTCGTGGCGCGTTGCTGGGTTTGATCTGAAGATACCGCCTAGAGCTGTTGTTGTCGTTTCGCTGGTTGCATCCATTACACCGCGAGATTTCACGCAGTAGTGAACCGCATCCATGGTGACAGCAACGTCATCGGTTTCGAGTAGCGTTTGCAATGCAACAAGGATCTGCTGAGTCATACGCTCTTGAACTTGTGGACGCTGAGCAAAGAATCGAACAATACGGTTAATCTTTGAAAGGCCGATGATTTTCCCACGAGGGATATAAGCGACCGCAGTCTTACCATCAATCGTCACTAAGTGGTGCTCACAAGTACTGGTCACGGTAATGTCTTTTACTCGTACCATCTCACGAACGCCCATCTTGTTTTCGATTACCGTAATTTTAGGGAAATTGGCGTAATCCAAACCAGAGAAAATTTCATCCACGTACATTTTAGCAATACGTTGCGGTGTTTCTTCCAGACTATCGTCCGTAAGATCAAGTTCAAGGAGAGTGAGAATCTCACGCATATGGTGTTCGATTCGTTCCTTTTTCTCTTCTCGGCTAACCTGGTTTGGACTCATTGGTGTCTCTAAACCACGGCTTGCTAGCGCATCTTTAACCAACTTCGCTGATTCGCTAAGACCTGACATTGAACTTCCTCTTTTATTACCCCTTCTGGATGGCAAACAAGGATACTCGGAATTTTGAATAAATACACCCATATTTTAAGGGAGGTCATTATTTACGGGGCTTAAACTGTGCTAGAGTGGCTAGAATTTCGTTGGCGAACCATCATGATTTGATAACTATTGAATCCCTATTGCCAACCGCCAAATCAAAATAATAACGATCAAAGGATTTCAATTATGGGCTGTTGCGACGCTCCGGGCTTGATGCCAATTGAAGAAGCACTAGATAAGCTGCTATCGCCAATTCAACCTATTCGAACGACCTTATCACTGCCATTGGCAGAAGCATTGGGTTACGTACTTGCTGAAGATATTCTATCCCCTATTTTCGTACCTCCTTTTGATAACTCAGCAATGGACGGCTATGCACTGCGCTTAGCAGACCTAGAGAACGGTAAAGTGCTGCCTTTAGCGGGCAAGTCCTTTGCAGGTCAACCATTTGAAGGTGAATGGCCTGCAAACACCTGTATTCGCATTATGACTGGCGCAAAGATCCCGGAAGGTTGTGACGCCGTAATCATGCAAGAAAACACGGCTGAAACTGACGCTGGCATTGAGATTCAACAAGACGACATCAAGCTAAACAATAACATTCGCCCTACTGGTGACGACATCAAACAAGGCGATATCGTTCTTAGCCGTGGCGAACGTTTAACACCTCGTGACATTCCAATGATTGCTTCGCTCGGTGTGAGCCATGTAACTGTGGTACACAAGCCTAAAGTCGCTTTCTTCTCTACTGGCGATGAGCTCAAGCCATTAGGCCAACCGCTTGAAGACGGTCAGATCTACGACAGCAACCGCTACGGCATTAAACCGCTGATTGAAGCGTTTGGTTGTGAAGCGATTGACCTAGGTATTATTCCTGATTGCCCTGCAACGCTTAAAGAAACCTTTGTAAAAGCACAAGAACTGGCAGACGTAGTTGTCACCTCTGGTGGCGTAAGTGTCGGCGAAGCTGATTACACCAAAGACATTCTTGAAGAGCTTGGCGAAATCGGCTTTTGGAAACTAGCAATCAAACCAGGTAAACCATTCGCATTTGGTGAGCTAGACAACGCTTGGTTCTGTGGCCTACCGGGTAACCCAGTGTCTGCAATGATGACCATGTACGTGTTAGTTCAACCTATGCTGGCTAAACTTGCCGGTCACACTGCGTGGACAGCACCAGAATCGATTCCTGCTATCACTAAATCTGCATTCAAAAAAGGCCCAGGCCGTACTGATTACCAACGTGGCATCTACTCGATTGAAAACGGTCAGTTTGTAGTAGAAACAACAGGTAATCAAAGCTCCGGCGCTTTCCGCTCAATGAGCTTAGCAAACTGCTTTGTGGTACTAGAGCGCGAACGTGGCCGTGTTGAAGTCGGTGAAACGGTTCAGATTCAACTGTTTAACTCCACGCTTTACTAACGAGGCTTGCTGATGGAAATACTGTCTGACGCAGAGATGCTTCGTTACAATCGCCAGATCATTCTCAAACAGTTTGATTTTGAAGGCCAAGAAGCGCTGAAACAGAGTTCAATCTTAGTGTTAGGTGCAGGTGGTTTAGGCTGTGCCTCTGCTCAATACCTTGCGACTGCGGGTATTGGTAAGCTAATGCTGATCGACGACGATGTTGTCGAGCTTTCAAACTTGCAACGACAAGTGCTTCACACCGATACTGATATTGGTAAGAAGAAGGTCGATTCTGCCGCTGAATCTTTGCAGGTATTGAACCCGCATCTGACGATTGAAACTGTCGAACACAGGCTTGATGACGAGGCACTTGGCAAGTTAATTGAAGCACACTCGCTTGTTCTTGATGCCAGTGACAACGTCGAAACGCGCAATCAGTTGAACCGCTTATGTTACGCATCAAAAACGCCTCTAGTATCGGGCGCTGCGATTCGCATGGAAGGTCAGATTAGCGTATTCACTTATCAAGATGAAAATGCACCTTGCTACCAGTGCTTGAGCGCTCTATTCGGCAACGCTGCTCTAAGCTGTGTTGAAGCCGGTGTGATGGCACCTGTTGTTGGCATGGTTGGCGCGGCTCAGGCTTTGGAAGCTATCAAGGTTATTGCCGGGTTTGGACAACCAAAGCAAGGCAAGCTTTTGATTCTCGATGCCATGTCTCACAGCTGGCGTGAAATGAATTTAATGAAGATGCCTAATTGTTCGGTGTGTGGATAAGATAAATCATATCCCCCTCTGATCGAAAACCTAAGCCTTGACTATATGTTGGGGCTTTTTTATGTCTCAACGTCAGCATCTCACTCGCTTTATCAATTTGAAATACTCTATGAGAGATTAGTTTCATTTGAGTTCTCATTTTGAGAATACAGTGAAAAAATCAGCACCTAAAAACATAACCTTTAAAAATCAATAATTTAAAATTGGCACATAACTTGTAACTGTATCTGTACCTTCCATCACAAGGATGTAGATATGAGAATTACAACGTTAAGTTTGCTATTAAGTGCCCCTCTAGTCGCCAACGCAGCGCCATTCGATACCTGCCCTAGTCAAGCATACCTCTTTCAGTCGAAACCCGTTGAAGTTTGGGGGGTAAACCTTGTAACAGGTTCAACCACTCTGTTGGAAGACGATACGGGTATGAATGCCAATATCAATGGTGTCGGTTTCGACTTTCAAGACAGATATATTTATGGCTATGACACCACCAACAAACGTTTAGTGCGTCTTGGTCAAGACTTCCAAGCAGAAGTTATCAATACCAGTGGCTTACCAACCGATCACACTTTCTATGTCGGCGACGTCTATGACCATGTTTACTACTTGTATCGTACAGGTAAGGGACTATTTACTGTTGACCTCTCTCCTTTAGACTCTGATCCGAATGCGACCGTCACGGTCAACAAAATCGCAGGCAGCCCTGCAACTGTAAAACTGACTGATTTTGCTTTCCATCCAAGTGATGGCTCTTTATATGGTATCGACAATAACTCGGGTGGCTTGTACAGCTTCAACCCAACTACAGGTGCAGAAACCTATATTGGTGATACCGGAGAAACAGGGACGTTTGGCGCAGGTTATTTTGATGTGAACGGCTACTACTACGTATCTCGAAATCAAGACGGTAAGATCTACCGTATCAACCTATCCCCAGATAACGCTGCAAACATCGCTGCAGGTGTCGTTCCTGCTGTAGAGTTCGTATCGAATGGCCCTTCTTCGAATCAAAATGATGGTGCTCGCTGTGCGAATGCGCCTGTCGTAGATGAAGATTCCAACATCGACTTCGGTGACGCTCCAGATACCTATCTAACGTTATTAGCAAGTAACGGTCCTCGACATGAACTAGATGGCGTGACTTGGTTAGGTACAGACGCGCCCGACGCCGATCTTGACGGCTACGTAACACCGCAATCGGATGAAAGCGTGGGTATTGATGATGAGTGGGCGAACGGTGGTATCGGTTTTGTAACCGCACTTGAAGCTGGTCTTGATTCAAAAGTGGTGATTGAGGCTTCAACAACCGGTTACCTTTCGGCTTGGATAGATTGGAACCAAGATGGCAGTTTCGATGGCGCCAACGAGCAAGTATTTACCGATTACCTGTTAGATGCGGGTGAAAACGATCTGTTCCTAAATGTCGATATCAACGCTCTGACCGGTACGACGTGGGCTCGCTTTAGATTCAGTCAACAAACCAACCTAAGTTACTTTGGCGGTTCAACCTCTGGTGAGGTGGTCGATATTCAAGTCGATGTTCTTAACGATGGTGCCGCTGCTCGTTACTTCCCAAGTGCTTCTGGTTACGCAACGCTCGCGTACGAAGATAACTGGCCTTATAAAGCTGACTACGACATGAACGATGCTGTTCTTATGTATCGTATTACTGAGATCCTTAAAGATGGAAAAGTCGTTAAATCCACCATCGACGGCCGCCTGGCTGCTGTCGGGGCATCGTACAGAAATGGTTTTGCTGTTCGACTTCCTAACCTCGACCCGAGCTTGGTGAGTAGTGGTAGCTCTTACATGAAACACAACGGCGTATTCACTGACCTTGACCTAGAAGATGGACGTAGCGAAGCAATCTTTGTTATCGCCAATGACCTGACAGAAAAAATCAGCACTGGCTGTACCTTCTACCGCACCAGTAATGGATGTAAAGAGGATGAGCAGTTCTCATTCCAAATTGGTATTACTTTAGCCGGTGACGGTGTGAGCACAGGCAGCTGGACCGATATGCCTTACGACCCGTTCATTTTCGCAACGCCTGGTTATTATCACGGTGAAAACCTACCTCTACATCCAGGACGCAGCTGGGAGGTTCACTTGCCAGACCAAGCTCCAACCGAAGCATTTGATACCACTAACCTCTTTGAAGCTGGTTTAGGCGTCGATGACAGTAATCCATCAACAGGTAAATACTTCAAAACAGTAGAAAACCACCCTTGGGCACTAATAGTGACTTCGGATGACGAATGGGAGTGGCCTTTAGAGTACGTCGATATTGTTACCGCTTACCCAGAGTTTAAAGAATACGCAGAATCCAGCGGTGAAACGAACCAAACATGGTACCAATCACCTGCAGACAACCAACGTTACGAACCATAAGGAGAGACGTTATGACTATTCACACTAAACAATATCGAGACAATCATTGCGTTGATTCAAGTCGCAATCTCTTTGAGGAAAAACGTATGTCTGTACAAAGCACTTGGAACATCAAGAAGTCACTAGCCGTTATTTTAGCTGCAGCGCCATTAGTATTAGCCGGCTGTGGAGGCGGCGGCGGTGGGGGCGGAAGTACATCTACGGCATCACCATCTACACCCTCGACACCTGCAACTCCGTCGAATCCGGTAACAGCAACGACTCCGGTAACAGCAACGCCTTCGCCGTCTCCCGCGACAAGTGCGGTAGCAGCGCAGAGCTATACGATGAGTGATTTGGTGGTACCTGATGGATTTGACTACAACTCTGTTGAACAGTTTGATCTCAACATTGACATCAGCAGCATTTCGACAGACCGTTCTTTTGTGACCGTTTATAGCCGCTTTAGTACAAGAGATGACTCAACCTTGAAGCCGGATTACTCCAGCAAGGTCATTGCGGGCCCACTAGATAACGGTGTGTTCGCCTCCAACTTTGCAGCACCAGTAAACCATGACGCACTCTTGATAGAGATTTGGTTTTACGATGGTCAACCTCCATTACAACAAGTGGTTTCTAGCGGCGACTCTCAGATTGTCTGGCAGTAAATTGTTTAACAGCAGGTAACTTGTCGTTAGCGAGATCTCTGACGAAACAGAGTCAAAATGGATTGTTTGTAAGTAGGAAGTGAGCAGAAATGCTCACTTTTTTATTTTCGTCGAAGAGCAGTTAATTCAGCTTTCTTAGCGAGTAGCATTCACTTTACCACCAACCTCACTTATATTTTCAACATAACCTTCAAAGACTTACTCTCATGAAACAGTTAAAAATAGGTCTATTTATCTTAATGTGTGGCGTAGGCGTGTTAGTTGCCCTTGCCTATTTCCCGCTAACATCAGAGACGGGGCAACGTATTCAAGCCAAAGTAATTTCGAACACGCTTACTCAATCCTTAGATGGGCACAGGCGTTATCTGACGGTTCAGACAAAAGATAATGACGTATTTCGGCTCTCTATTGCTCCTACCACAGACTGCCCTATTGATTCTGTGGTCGCGCTTGATACATTAAACAATCAAATAACCGGACAAAGCAGTTATCAGTTCATCCACTGTCGAGCTGCACAGTAGCCATCGATGCAACAACGGTATTCGTAAAGCAACTGTATTCGCAAAAGCAACAGTAATCGCTCTACCACTGTATTCGCTAAAACAGTAAGAATCGCTAAAACAACAAGAATGGATATAACAATAATGAATCAGCCACTCATTTCACCACAACAACTTCAACAACGTTTGCTAGCAGAAGACAATATCATCATCCTCGACGCCAGCATCGAGTTTCAAATTCCAAGCGAGTCAGAAAAGATCAAAGGACAAATGATTCCTGGTGCTATTCGTTTTGACTACGACAAAGACTTTTGTAACAAGCACACTCTGCTTCCTCACATGTTTCCGAGCGAAAAACACTTCAACACTCGCGCAAAAGAAATTGGCATCAATCAAGACAGTACGATTGTGGTTTACGATAACTCCGGAACCTTCGCTTCTCCTCGTGCGTGGTGGATGTTTATGGCAATGGGACACAACGACGTATTCATCTTAGATGGCGGTTTGCCAGCTTGGATCGAAGCCGGTTACGCGACCGAGACTGACTATCGCACCGAAGTAAAAGCGGGCAATTTTGAAGGCCATATTCAAGACAACTACTTTGTCAGTGCTCAGCAGATTGAAGGTTACTCAACTGACAAGAGCGCAAACATTGTAGATGCTCGTTCTCAAGCTCGTTTCGATTCAGAAGTTCCTGAACCACGTGAAGGCTTGCGTAGTGGCCATATACCGAATTCTATTTGCCTACCATTTGCCCAAGTACTCAAAAACGGCAAGTTAAAGTCCCAAGAAGAGCTTATTGATATCTTTTCAACGCTAGAATTAACGCCTTCTCAACCTATGTTCTTTAGCTGTGGCTCTGGCGTAACAGCTTGCATCATATTATTAGCCGCTAAACTCGCTGGCTATAACGGTGAAATGGGTGTTTACGATGGTTCATGGACGGAATGGGGTGCTAACGACAAACTCCCTATCGCCGTGACTAAAAAGTAATTCAACTTCGCTTAATGCAACTATTAGAATATACTGCGCATGCATAAAGAGCTTACTGATAATGATGGCCCCACGTCTCATGAAGTAAGCCTCTATGTCGCAGTTAACGCTATGTTCATTTGAGACCAAGACTCGATTCACGCCGTTTGATTTGTAACCCACATCAACTTGCTAACCATAATTCGTGATTAATCATAAACTAATCGTTATCGACGTTATGAATACTAATTTTTCACTCAAGAATCTCTGCTCGTAGTCGTTACACTATTTAATCATTAATACTTTCATCATTGATGTTTGTATTTTTCGTTGCATGAATCGCGCTGACAACCCAATAGTTTGTCATTTGCAGTCTGTTAAAAGTAGTAACCAACAAAGGCATCTCATGGCTCTATTTAAGCAAAATATCTGGTCGCTGTACGCGTTTGTCGTACTACTGACCCTGATACTTTTCGCCGCGTTGGGAATAACAAACTGGAAAGCAAACAGAGACGACTTCATAGAGCAGCAACACATTCAGGTTGAGCTTTTTTCTAGCTCCGTCAACTCGCTGCTGACCAGTCAAGAAGCCTTGTTAGAAGTGGTTGGCCATCAACTGGCTCAACAGTCTGATTTCACACGTACTGCATCTATCCAGATTAGGCCAATATTAGACAAGCTACTTGAGACCCACCCTGCGATAGCAGCGTTTGGCTTGTTGAACACCGACGGTGATTACCTCTCGATTAGCTCAAATCTCGAACTTGCGAATCAAAGGAACTTGCTGCAATACGCGCCAACCAGAGGCTCCTTCCTAGACGCCCTATCAAGCAGTAGCATGGTGCTTGGCCGTACCTATTTTCAAGATTCGTTGAATAGCTTAGTCATCCCGCTGAGAAAATCCATTTCAATCGATGGCAAGAAAACCGATGCAGTAATGACCGCAGGGCTACGATTAGACGCAACGATCGTATTTGAAAATAATGCTCACGCCGGAAGTTTCAATACACTAAGCCTGATCAGAAAAGACAGCTATCGCCAGTTTTATTCAAGTGATATTGAATCTGAGAGTGCCTATTCCTCTCCAGTCGGCAAAGATGTCATACAGCGTATTGCAAGTATCTTTACCGACCACTTCGGAATTAGCGTACAAGAAGCGATGAATGGGCAAGAAACCTATTCTTTTGTCGTCGACGATGAAGAGTACCACTCTTTGATGAGCGCGAAATACATCCCAAACTACAAATTATGGGTGGTAGGACGTACGGATCTAACTCACGTCGATAGTATATTCATACAAGAGTTCAGCATTCTTTTCGTTGCCTTTATTTTTCTTCAGTTTGGTTTCTACTTTTTGGTTAAGTCGATTGCCAAGAATGAACAACGGACTCGTAGCCAACTCATTTATCAGGCGAACCATGACCCTTTAACCTCTCTGCCAAACCGTTTGTACATGCGTAGAAACATTGGTAAATGGATTGACGATGAGTCAGAGCCGTTTTCGCTGTTGTTTATCGATATCGATAACTTTAAATGCGTCAATGACACCCACGGGCATGACTTTGGAGATAAGGTTCTCAAACAGATCGCTTTGCGTTTGATGAGGTTCCGATCTCGCCTCAGCCTATTGGTACGTGAATCCAGTGATGAGTTTTTGTTCTTGACGCCCTTGTCGAATGAAGCTGAAATTAAACGACTCGCCAAGCGCATTATTGAAGTGCTTTCTCAACCTTATGAAGTTGAAAGCGCTCAGTTTTTGTTAGGTTGCAGCATCGGCGTAGCGCGTTTCCCAGAACACGGAAAAGATCTGGATAGCCTGTTACGTTCTGCCGATATTTCAATGTACAAAGCGAAACAGCAGCAAAACTCGTACAGTATTTTCACAACGGAAATGCAAGATGCTCATCTCTACAAAATGAAAGTAGAACAAAGGCTACGCATCGCTATCGAGAAACAAACGCTGTTCATGGTTTTCCAACCGCTGGTTCGTGCAAATGAAAGTATTCATGGTGTAGAAGCACTCGTGCGCTGGATTGATGAGGAATTGGGTTTTGTTCCGCCAGATGTCTTTATACCGATAGCAGAGAACACGGGTTTAATGCAAAAACTGGGGACTTTTATTATTGAGTCCAGCATTATGCAGATCGCCCACTTGCACCGAACAACAGAACAAAAGATCGGGCTGTCGATCAACATATCAGTGCGTCAGTTTTCTCATCAATCCTTCTCTGAGCACTTGTTCGCGACACTAGAAAAGTATCAACTCTCTCCTAGCTGTTTAACGCTAGAAATTACCGAGAGCTTGTTCATTGAAGATGTGACTTTGGTGAAACCGACTTTTGAAGCCCTCAAAGAGAAGAATATAAAGATCTCTTTAGATGATTTCGGGACAGGTTATTCATCACTAAGTATGTTGAAAGCACTGCCTATCGATGAACTTAAAATCGATAAGAGCTTTATTGAGAACATTGCTGTCGATCAGCAGTCACTCACCATGGTGCAAAACATCATCGCAATCGGTAAGAACTTCGGCATGGTGGTATTAGCAGAAGGCGTAGAATCAAACGAACACTTCGCAATTCTAAAGGCATGTGGATGTGACTTAATGCAAGGCTATTACTTCTCTCGCCCTATTCCTTATTATGAGCTGGCTACTCACCTAAACAAGAAAGTGACCGAGCACGCGGAATGTTCTGTTTAAGAACGCGAGTTAAATAGACGAGCTAAATAAGGTAGGCAGATAAACACCTACCTTATTTTCTAGATATTTTCTGTTCGGTTATTTATTCATTTCACTTTTTATTCATTTCACTATGCATAACATCGATCAACTGCCCGGAAGGATCTCCTGATAATTCCCAAGTAAAAATGCCGCCTAGGTCTGATTTCTTCGCCCATTCTGCCTTTGCTTTAATAGAACGCTGATCTTCAAAAGATATGAATACTTTTTTATCTGGGTTCCACAAATAAGGTGCTTGAGCTTGCTCATCATACTTATACTCATAACCTTGTTTGCTGCTGTAGTTATTCATAAGATCCCAAAACATGAAGTAACCGTTTTCACCGGTACCAAACTGCGCCCCTTGTTCAGAAACTAGGTCACCTTTAGGCAGCTCTCCAGCAAAGTCTTTTGTCCCTTGCCAACCTCGACCATAAAAAGCCGCCCCGATCACGAGCTTCTCGCTAGGAATACCTTGCTCTATCATCTGATTAATGAAGACATCAGCTCCCATTCCCCACCAACTACGCTCGGTGGCATGTAAGTTTGTTGTGTGACCTGTTTGAGTTCCCCAGCCTCCGAGGAAGTCATACGTCATCGCAAACATGTTCGTCAGATATGGGCTAGCTGCGTTCCAGTCAATTTGAGCTGCCTTAGCACCAACACCGACAGCCGTTGAAAGCTCGTAATCTCTTTGAGTCGTCTTTGATAGAGCGTCCAAATCACTTCTGATTGTTTTTACTAAAAGAGTAAAAGCTTCACGCTCTAGCGCTTTTTGCTCATCCGTTAGTTTCGTCTCTGGGTTCCAAGGCGAAGTGGTTAAGCCGCCGCCTCCTGGGTATTCCCAATCAAGATCAATACCATCAAAGAAGTCGTATTTTTGGATCAATTCAACAGCAGTTTTTGAAAAGTGCGCAATGGCTTGAGGATCTTTCGCCATCGCATGGAAAGGTTCAGACATTGTCCACCCTCCAAATGAGGGCAAAATTTTGATATTTTGATTGTCGGCCTTCAGTTGAGCTAACTGGGCAAAGTGACCTTTATAGGCGACATCAACACCCACGTCTCCGAAATCGACTTCTAACGCAGCTTCTTTATCCACAATAATCGCAGTATATGGTTGTTTGTCTGCACATTGCTGCTGAATTTGTTTTTGGACGGGCTCACCAGCACCGCTATGAGGACCACACATGCTCAAGAAGGCGTAAATAATATGTGAGAGCTTGTCTGCAGGTATGTCGTCAACGGTATAAGGGTTGTCTTTATTCAGATATTGCCAATCCGCAAAATACCCTGCGACGACTTTATCATCGGCATGTACTGTAGGTGTGAGCATACAAGCCGTGGCTATTGAGCTAAGCCCAAAGATAGAAATAGATTTAAAGATAGAACTTGATTGGTCACTGTTGCTAGAAATAGCGTGTGTGATAAATGACAGTTTCATAATTATCTCCTTTAGTGTGGCTTAACATTAAAGAGTGATAATTCTTTCAACCGCTGAACAAATTCACTATTCGAGTCATGTCTAATAGTTATCCCCCTTATTGCACTGGTTTCATTAGGGGGATTTTCCATGATTACTCAAATAGTGAATTCAACGAAGCACAAATATCTTACTATTCACTGCCGTATGGTTTATTCACGCTAAGTTGTTCGTCCAAATTAAGTACCGTTAAAGCATTACTTACGCTGGTTGCGATCACGTCTACCACGCCGGTTCTTAGTGCACCTAACAAAGCGAGTGGTTTACTGTTCTCGGCTGCAATGGCAATGACTTCTGCAATTGGGCGGAATTCTTCCAAGGCCAAACCAATCACACGGTCACTCATTACTGTGTTTGCTGTTTTACCGTGAACATCGAAAAAGTCATAACCCGCAAAGTCACCGACGACTCCTTGCAATAAACGAGATTGAACGACCTCACCTGCGGTAAACCAACCTAAGTCGACCATATAGCTGTTTTCACTCATATCACCGATACCGACTAATGCAACATCGGCTTTTCGAGCGAGATCGAGGGTCTGCTTAACGGTGCTGTTTTCCATGAATGCGGTTTTTTGCGCTTTATTCTCGGCATAAGCGGGCGCGTATAAGGTTTCAGAAGATCCACCGTACTTTTTGGCTAACTGCCTGCATATATGGTCGGCATTAAACATACCGCCTCTTGGGTGAATACCGCCGATACCACACACGAATTTGCAGTCTCGTGGCGTAATGACGCCAGTGTGATGAGCAACAGACGATACGTTTCGCCCTTGTCCTACTGTCACTACCATGCCGTTTTTCAGTGTACTGGTAAGGTAGTTAGACACTAAACCAGCAACCTGTAATCGCTGCTTCTCTTCATTTGGTTGGTCTAGTGCCACAAGCGCACGCTTTACACCAAATCGTTCGATCAAACGTTGCTCGATCTTCGCACTAAAGACGGGGTGATATTTCACGGTGATCTCAACAATGCCCTCATCTCGGGCTTGCTTGAGCATTCGACCAACCTTTGCACGGGAGATAGAGTACTTTTTAGATATCTCTTCTTGCGTGGCACCATCTTGATAATAAGCAACCGCTACTTCAGTGAGGAGATCAGTGTTTTCTTCGGAAACATCTTGGATATTCTTACTCATATACCACTCAACCAATATTTAACAATTATTTTACCTGCTTGAAGAACAAATGTTCGATGCTTAAGCAAGTGATACACAAGTTTACACCCTAAACATATGTAACAGCAAGGTACATTTGCTCATAGTCATAACCATGGTTTTGTTGTTGATTAATTCACCTCACTTTGCTCGTTAAACGTTTGCTTGCATAGCCCATGATTACTAGAGCGAAATATATTTGACTGAAGTCACCATACAGTACTATTTACCGTTGACTTTGGGGCTAGATCGGATAAATATGGCTACATCATTTACTCATCGAGCGATCAAATGTTCTGTGCAAATGTTCGTTCGGAGAAAAATTTAAATTAATGTAAGTTTGGCTCACTGGTACAACCATTGAGAACTTCATTAGTTAGCTTGCAAATGCCCACACCTCTCCCATTAATGAGGTGTTATGCGATACATAGGATGATCAAAATGAGCAATAAATTAGAGCAACTTCGTAAACTAACAACTGTTGTAGCTGACACTGGCGATATTGAAGCTATCAGCAAGTACACTCCTGAAGATGCAACAACTAACCCATCTCTAATTCTTAAAGCTGCTCAAATTGCTGAGTACGCTCCTCTAATCGATGCTTCTATCGAATACGCAAAAGCGCAAAGCGGTGATAAAGCGCAGCAAGTTCAAGATACTTGCGACATGCTTAACGTGAACATCGGTAAAGAAATCCTGAAAGTTGTACCTGGCCGTATCTCTACTGAAGTAGATGCTCGTCTTTCTTACGACATGGAAGGCAGCGTTGCTAAAGCTCGTCAACTTATCAAAATGTACAACGACGCTGGCATCACTAACGACCGCATCCTTATCAAACTGGCTTCTACTTGGGAAGGCATCCGCGCTGCTGAAATCCTAGAGAAAGAAGGCATCAACTGTAACCTAACGCTTCTATTCTCTTTCGCTCAAGCTCGTGCTTGTGCTGAAGCTGGCGTATTCCTAATCTCTCCTTTCGTAGGTCGCATCATGGACTGGTACAAAGCGAAAGAAGGTCGTGATTTCGAAGCTTCAGAAGATCCAGGTGTAATCTCAGTTTCAGATATCTACAACTACTACAAAGACCACGGCTACAAAACTGTTGTTATGGGCGCAAGCTTCCGTAACATCGGCGAGATCCTTGAACTTGCTGGTTGTGACCGTCTAACTATCGCTCCTCAACTTCTAGCAGACCTAGAAGCAGCAGAAGGCGAAGTAGTAGAGAAGCTTATCGACTCTAACGGTACTAAAGAGCGTCCAGCAGCGATGACTCACGCTGAGTTCCTATGGGACCACAACCAAGATGCAATGGCTGTTGAGAAACTGGCTGAAGGCATCCGCAACTTCGCCGTTGACCAAGGCAAACTAGAAGACATGATCGCAGCTAAGCTGTAATCACTCTTACCAAATTCAAATAGGGGAACGTTCAGTTCCCCTACTTTTATCAATTTTGTTTTTCTTAATTTTTATTCGGAAGTTCTTATGAATCAATCTCCTCAAAACAGAAAGCATCTAGCTAACGCTATTCGTGCTCTAAGCATGGACGGCGTACAACAAGCAAACTCTGGTCACCCAGGCGCACCTATGGGTATGGCAGACATCGCTGAAGTACTTTGGCGCTCTCACTTAAACCACAACCCAGCAAACCCAGAGTGGGCTGACCGCGACCGTTTTATCCTGTCTAACGGCCACGGCTCAATGCTGATTTACTCTCTGCTGCACCTAGCAGGTTACGAGCTTTCAATTGAAGATCTTAAGAACTTCCGTCAACTGCACTCTAAGACTCCAGGTCACCCAGAGTACGGCTACGCACCAGGCATCGAAACAACGACTGGTCCTCTAGGTCAAGGCATTACTAACGCTGTTGGTATGGCTATGGCTGAGAAAGCGCTAGCTGCTCAGTTCAACAAAGAAGGCCACGACATCGTAGACCACTACACTTATGCATTCATGGGTGATGGCTGTCTGATGGAAGGTATTTCTCACGAAGCATGTTCTCTAGCAGGTACGCTTGGTCTTGGTAAGCTGGTTGCTTTCTGGGATGACAACGGTATCTCTATCGATGGCGAAGTTGAAGGTTGGTTCTCTGACGATACACCTAAGCGTTTCGAAGCTTACGGCTGGCACGTAATCCCAGCGGTAGATGGTCACGATTCTGACGCGATCAACGCAGCGATTGAAGCGGCTAAAGCAGACCCTCGCCCTACTCTAATCTGCACTAAAACAGTGATTGGCTTTGGTTCTCCAAACAAAGCAGGTACGCACGACTGTCACGGTGCTCCACTAGGCGCTGAAGAAATTGCAGCAACACGTAAAGAATTAGGTTGGGAGCACGGTCCTTTTGAAATTCCGTCGGAAGTTTACTCAGAGTGGGATGCGAAAGAAGCAGGCGCAGCTAAGGAAGCAGCGTGGAACGAGAAACTTGCAGCTTATGAAGCAGCATACCCTGAGCTGGCAGCTGAATTCAAACGCCGCGTAAACGGTGACCTACCAGCTGAGTGGGAAGAGAAAGCATCGGCAATCATCGCTGATCTTCAAGCTAACCCAGCAAACATCGCATCACGTAAAGCATCTCAAAATGCTCTAGAAGCGTTCGGTGCTATGCTACCAGAATTCATGGGCGGCTCTGCTGACCTTGCGCCTTCTAACCTAACTATGTGGTCTGGTTCTAAGTCTCTTGAAGCGAAAGACTTCTCTGGTAACTACATCCATTACGGTGTACGTGAATTCGGTATGACGGCTATCATGAACGGTATCGCTCTACACGGTGGTTTCGTACCATACGGCGCAACGTTCCTAATGTTCATGGAATACGCGCGTAACGCTATGCGTATGGCTGCTCTGATGAAAACTCAGAACATCCAAGTTTACACGCATGACTCTATCGGTCTTGGCGAAGATGGTCCAACTCACCAACCAGTTGAGCAAATCGCTTCTCTACGTCTAACTCCAAACATGAGCACATGGCGTCCATGTGACCAAGTTGAGTCTGCTGTTGCTTGGAAACTAGCAATCGAGCGTAAAGATGGTCCTTCTGCACTTATCTTCTCTCGTCAAAACCTTGCACAACAAGATCGTGACGCTGAGCAAGTAGCAAACATCGCTAAGGGTGGTTACATCCTGAAAGATTGTAAAGGCAAGCCAGAGCTTATCCTTATCGCAACGGGTTCTGAAGTTGAGCTAGCGGTTAACGCTGCTGCTGAGCTAACGGCTGAAGGTAAGAAAGTACGCGTAGTTTCTATGCCTGCTACTGATGCGTTCGACAAACAAGACGCGCAGTACCGTGAGTCTGTACTTCCATCTGACGTAACGGCACGTATCGCTGTAGAAGCTGGCATCGCTGACTTCTGGTACAAGTACGTTGGTTTCGGTGGCAAGATCATCGGTATGACAACGTTCGGCGAGTCTGCACCTGCAGGTGAGCTATTCAAGATGTTCGGTTTCACTACTGAAAACGTAGTAAACACAGCGAAAGAGCTTCTAGCTTAATCTTGAATACATTGTCTCGCCCTTCAATGGGTTGATGCATACAGAAAGCCCCGCATGAAAATACGGGGCTTTTTTTGTCTTTTCTCTCATTCGGATTAAATCTAACGGCTATTTTTCTTCGAAACGCTTTGCCAGTTGGTAGAACTCATTGACTTGTTCTTTTAGCTCTGTGGAGTGGTCTTTCACAGAATGCGTTGCCACTAAGTTTTGTTCTGCGGTCGAGGCGATAGACTGCATATGCAGATTGACTTCACTCGACAGCTCACGTTGCTTATGAGCAGAACTTTCAACAGACTGCATGAGTTCATTCATGGATTGCATTAGGTTTTCGACTTCCGACAAGCGCTCTGCACTCACCTTCGCAACATCACCACATGCGTCCGTTTGCTCACGGTTCGCCAGAATATCTTTTTGCCACCCTTCAATCGTCGTTAGCATGGTATCGATGCTCTCTTTGATCTGAACCGTAGCCTTTGAGGTTCGACCCGACAATGCACGGACTTCGTCGGCAACAACGGCAAAGCCTCGTCCTTGCTCGCCCGCTCTCGCCGCTTCAATCGCAGCGTTCAGGGCCAACAAGTTGGTTTGTTCGGCGATTCCACCAATCTCTTCCATTATCTTGCTTACGCTCTGCGCTTGGTCGCTCAGTTGGTAAGTCGTTTGAGTCGCCTTTTCGGCTTGAGAAGCTAGGCTCTCTAAGTTTTGATGAGTTTGATTAATGCTTTCTTTAGCGCCAGCACAGGTTTGCAAAGTCACATCAACAATCTGGTGCGCTTCTTCTGTGCGAGAAGAGACCTCATTGGCGGTGACTTCAACCTCTTCAGTCGCCTCTCGTACTTGAAGAATGTCTTTTGTTTGTTGATCTAAGGCTTCTGATACTTCAAATGACGTCGCATTTAGGTTGTCAGCCAAATCTTGTAACGGCTTGGCTGAGTCTGTCATGCGACCTAATACGGTGTGGATTCTTGCAGACAATAGTTTTAAGTGAAAATCGGCAATAGAGAACTGACTATTACCTGAATAAACAAGACGACTAACACTATCGAATTTAGATTGCAGCTTTTTCAACTGCAGTGGAGTATCAATCAGCTCTTGTCGGAAAAGCAGTGCTAATGCTGAAACAGGAAGTAGGCTCAACAACCATTGTGATACTTGCCCTACTTCAATGAGATTTGAAATTAACGGCGCAGCCAAAGAGCCTAGCAACACGGCGTAACGAACACTGTCACTGATCTTTAATGACCATTGGCGACCCGACTTTTCAGCCTTCATGAGGCCTTGGTAAGCCTTATCTGCAACTTGTATCCATTCATTCTTTGGCTTAACACGAACAGATTGGTAGCCACTCACCTTACCATTGTCGTAAATTGGAGTTACATAAGCATCGACCCAGTAAAACCCACCAGATTTGGTTTTGTTTTTTACGATGCCACGCCAAGCTTTACCTTGCTTTAGGTTAACCCACATATCAGCAAAAGCGGCTTTCGGCATATCGTTATGCCTTACGATATTGTGGTGTTGCCCTAGCAATTCTTGTTGGCTGTATTCCGCTATGCGACAAAAAGCATCATTACTGTACGTAATCACGCCTTTTAAATCAGTGGTAGAGACAAGTTGTTCGTTTTCGCTGAGAAGCGTTTCACGAGATTGAGTAGATGAGCTGACAGTCATTATATTAACTTAGGTTAATTATTATTTTAGGCGAGGAATATATACAATTATTAAAGTTATGACAAAATGTGAACGTCACATTTTGTGTAAATGCCTGCTATTTATACAAATATTAGCTAAGTACCTCACAAAGCTAGGGCGTGTTGATCTTT
>NZ_JBFRPK010000083.1:0-46943 GCF_041471965.1 Vibrio sp. 10N.261.51.A3 | reverse complement strand
AGTTGGGCCTGTACTCATTGGGAGATGGGTATGAGTCACTGAAAATATATTCGGAACCGCCGTATGCGACCCACGCTTGTACGGTGGTGTGAGAGGACGGAGGCCGTGAGGCCTCCTCCTACTCGATTTCAAACCACACTATTAACCGCGATGAATCGAGTCATGTGCTTGTTTTAACAGGCTTTGGCTCTCTTGTAAAAATTGTTGTGAGTAGTCACCAAACCAATCACTCACTTGGTTGAAGCTCTCAACAAACTTAGCCTTATCTTTGCCATCTAGGATTTCTAACGCTTCTCCGAAACAGCTATGGAAGCGTCGAATCATCTCTATATTCTCATCCGAAGACAGAATGATATCACCGTACAAGTTCGGGTCTTGAGCAAATAGACGACCAACCATCGCAATCTCAAGTCGGTAGATTGGTGAGCTTAGCTTCAGAAGCTGATCAATATTCGGGTTCTCTTTACTCAGGTGTAAGCCGTAAGCAAAAGAGGTGAAGTGACGAAGTGCTTGAATCAAGGTCATGCCGTGATCGTGTTCAGCTGCATCCATCTGGCAAAGGCTCGCGCCCCAAATACCAAATTGATTCAGTAGCCATTGGTAGCTCTCAGAACCACGACCATCACTGTAAACAATCACCTGCTTAGCAAGGCTTGGAACATCAGGACCAAACATTGGGTGCAATCCAACTACTGGGCCTTGATGCATGTTCATCATTGCTTGTAGAGGTTTAGATTTAATTGACGTCAAATCACATAGAATACAATCGCTTGGTAGATTACCTAGCTTCGCAATCACACCTTCCGTTAGGTGAATTGGAACCGTAACAACCACAAGCCCAGCATTATCTAAGATTTCGTCGGCCTTATCCCAATCTTGGCTGCCAAGGATTTTTACTTCGTAGCCAGACAGTTTGAACATACGACCAAACAAGCCACCAAGTTGACCATTACCACCAACGATAACCACTGAACGTAACTCTGGGTTAAGACACTTAAAGCCAGAATCTTTCTCGCTGGCATAAGACTCACGCATAGTACGACGCAAAATATCTTCGATTAACTGTGGTGGAACCCCTATTTTCTCAGCTTCTTGACGACGAGATGCCAGCATCGCAGCTTCACGCTCTGGTACATAAATAGGTAAACCATGTTCACTTTTTACTTCGCCTACTTTCTCTACTAGAGCAAGGCGTTGAGCCAGTAAATCCAACATTTGTTTATCGACAGCATCGATTTGGTCGCGTAATTCGTTCAGTTCAACGGCCATTTTATTCCTTACTAATCTATAAGCCCGTGCCAATCTATCAGCCCACAATCACGTAGGTTCGCTAGCAACAGATCTTAAAATGCCCCATTAGATGAGGCACTTAAATTTAAAACTCTGACTAACCTTTCAAGCGGTTCTCTAAGAACGGGACTAATTCCGTATGTGCATGTTTCAATAGTGCCTCAGTTGAATCCCAATTGATACACGCGTCGGTAATAGAAACGCCGTATTTCATCTCATTGAGAGGTATATCCGAAGATTGGTTTCCTTCGTTAATATGGCTTTCAATCATAAGGCCGATAATCGATTTGTTGCCTTCACGAATTTGGTGAATCACATCTTCTGCAACTAAAGGTTGGCGACGGAAATCTTTACGAGAGTTCGCGTGGCTACAGTCGACCATTAGCGCTGCCTCTAAGCCAGATTTACCCAGCTCTTGCTCGCATTCGTGTACCGATACTGAATCGTAGTTCGTCTGCTTACCGCCACGTAAAATCACGTGACCATTTGGGTTACCTTGCGTTGTTAGTAGTGCAACTTGACCTTCGCGGCTGATACCCATGAAACGGTGGCTAGAAGAAGCCGCCTGCATTGCGTTGATTGCAGTGCCTAGGTTGCCATCGGTGCCGTTTTTAAAACCGATTGGCATTGAAAGACCACTTGCCATCTCACGGTGAGTTTGAGATTCAGTCGTACGAGCGCCAATAGCCGCCCAGCTGAAGGTATCTGCTAGGTATTGCGGGCTAATTGGGTCTAATGCTTCAGTCGCTAGTGGGATTTCCATCTCAGCGAGTTCAACAAGTAGTTCACGACCAACATGCAGACCATGCTCAATATCGAAAGTGCCGTCTAGATGTGGGTCATTGATCAAACCTTTCCAACCGACAGTGGTACGAGGTTTCTCAAAGTAAACACGCATAACAATATACAGTTGATCGCTAAGTTGCTCAGATAAGGCTTTTAGGCGTTTCGCGTACTCTTTCGCAGCTTCAATGTCATGGATAGAACATGGGCCACATACAACAAGCATGCGATGATCTTTCTTATGAATGATGTTTGCGATAGTTTGACGAGACTCTTGAATGAAACGACGAGCATTATCACTCAAAGGCAGTTTTGCTTTTAACTCCTCAGGAGTAATCAGTACCTGTTCGTCGATGATATTGACATTGCTTAATTCACTTTTCTGCATAACTCAACCTGTATATTTATTTTTACACCCAACATTTCCATTTGGGCTAACAATCTTTAAAAACACAATAACAGCTAAAAAAACGATTGCAAGTGTAAACAATAAAAAACATTAACTGTAAATTTTATCTTACACATTGAATTTAGCTCACTCTAAGAGATAAATAGGTTTAAACCATGGATCACACATACAAAAAAGGCGATATTTATCATATCGCCTTATCTAAAATTATAATGTGTTTATTTATCACTCACTGCCTAGCATTCGCTTAATCGTCTCTGAGGTCTCTTTCCACCTAGCATCCGAGTGAAGTGTCGACAAATCAAAGCTGTGTTTTTTAAGCAATGAGTTGGCTAAAGGCACCTCTTGAATCGCTAAGTTATCCAGAGCTTCAATTTGTGCATCTCGTTTATTACACATCAACACCATGTCACAACCTGCATTCAAGGCCGCTTTCGCTCTGTCGGCTGGTCCACCCATAATGGCAGCGCCTTCCATCGTTAAATCGTCAGAGAATACCAAGCCTTTAAACCCAAGCTGCTGCTTCAATACTTTCTGTAGCCAATACTGTGAACCACTCGCAGGTTGATCATCATAGTGAGAGAAAACCACGTGAGCTGGCATCATGGCATCCAATATTCCAGCTTCAATTTGCGCCTTGAAGATTGCCATATCGGTTTCGAAGATGTTGTCTCTAGGGTCATATGGCGTCTCTAAGTGTGAGTCAGCAATCACGCCACCATGTCCAGGGAAGTGCTTGCCTGTCGTCGCCATGCCAACCGACTTCATGCCTTTGATGAAAGCGCTGCTATGACGAACAATGGTATCAATATCTTCACCAAACGCTCGGCTACCAATTGCTTTACAGTCGTGGCCTTTGTCTAATACTGGCGCAAAGCTCAGATCGATATCGTGGGCAATCAATTCTGCCGCCATCAGCCAGCCAGCCTGTTCTGCTAAATGTTCACCGTTATTCTTAGTCGCAAATTCCTGAGCAGCAGGAATAATTGAAAAGCCATCGCGGAAGCGCTGAACTCGACCACCTTCTTGGTCAACACCAATCAAAATAGGACGTTTCGCTACCTTACGAATTTCTTTGTTTAACGCCGATAACTGTTTGCTATCGTGGTAGTTTCGAGCAAATAAGATGAGACCACCAACAGTTGGGTGCTCTAAAATTTCTCTGTCTTCAGCTGTCAGCTCGTAGCCTGCAACATCAACCCACAACGGTCCCATATTTATCCCTTATTAAACCTAATTTCATAAACTTCCCGAGATTATTCTCTTTAAATTTGCTTTACAATGTTTTTAAACCAATCTGTGGAAGACTTTAAGAATGCAGTGCAAGAGCTTAGAAATGGATCATAAAGAACTGTATATCGGTGTGATGTCAGGGACGAGTATGGACGGTGTTGATACGGCCTTAGTGTCGATTGAAGATACGCGCATCACATTGCTTGCTCATGATGAGTTTCCAATGCCTGGTGACCTCAAAGCGCGTCTGCTTGAAGTTTGTATTGGTCAGAAAACCGATTTAATTGCCATTGGAGAACTCGACCACCAGCTTGGCCATCTGTTTGGCGATGCGGTTTTGCAACTTCTCGAAAAGTCAGGTACACCTGCATCTTCTGTGACTGCGATTGGTAATCATGGTCAAACGGTATTCCACCAGCCAAGCGGCGAATCTCCATTTACCATGCAGTTGGGTGATGCCAACATCATTGCCGCTAAAACACAGATTCAAACGGTTGCTGATTTCAGACGTAAAGACATGGCATTAGGCGGACAAGGTGCGCCACTCGTACCCGCTTTTCACCATACGATTTTTCACCCGCAAGACAGCTCAGTTGTAGTGTTGAATATTGGTGGTATCTCGAATATTTCAGTGCTGCGCCCTAATCAGCCAACGCTTGGTTATGATACAGGCCCGGGCAATATGTTGATGGACGCTTGGGTTGATAAACACACTGGTGAGAAGTTTGACCATGATGCGCAATTTGCGCTTAAAGGTCAACTCAATCAAGCTTTACTCGAACAGTTGTTAAATGAGTCTTATCTATCTCAAATACCACCGAAAAGTACCGGTAGAGAACTATTCAACCTACCTTGGCTAGAGCAACAATTAACAGAATTTAAAGATCTTGCAGTAGAAGATGTTCAGCGCACGCTTTGTGAATACACCGCATTGACGATAGCCAATGAAGTGGAGACTTATCGCTTGGGTGACCAGCCTGCACTGTATGTGTGTGGCGGTGGTACACGAAATCCATTGTTGATGAAGAGGCTGTCTGAACTGCTTCCAAGTTGGGAGGTTGACTCAACCACCAGTAAAGGCGTGGATGCCGATTACATGGAAGCAATGGCCTTTGCGTGGCTTGCTCAGCGTCATGTCCATAAACTGCCAAGCAATTTACCAGAAGTGACTGGCGCAAGCAGAGCGGCCTCTCTAGGCGTTCTCTATCAAGCTGACTAAACAACTTTAGAACCATAATTTTAGAATCACCATTTAAGGATCATTATGAGTAACGACGCTCTCATATCAGCGCTCTCGCACCTCGTTTCGGAGGGGAGAAACCCTGACACTATGGATATTGATCTGCTCACCTCTCTCGAAGTGGTTGAAAAGATTAACCAACAAGACAAACAAGTCCCACTGGCGATTGAAGCGGAACTGCCACAGATCGCGAAAGCGGTCGATAAAATTGCTCATGCCTTTCAAAACGGTGGTCGACTGATTTATATGGGCGCAGGCACCAGTGGTCGATTGGGTGTTTTAGATGCATCAGAATGCCCTCCGACTTTCGGTGTTTCAGACAAAATGGTTATCGGCTTAATCGCTGGCGGACCAGAAGCGATTTTAAAAGCCAAAGAGGGAGCGGAAGATTCGCTGACTCTCGGTATTGAAGACCTGAAAGCCATTCAATTTACAGAAAATGATGTCGTGGTAGGTATTGCAGCGAGCGGGCGCACACCTTACGTGATTGGTGCACTCAATTATGCCAATCAGCTTGGCGCAGTAACGGTTGCATTGTCTTGTAACCCTGATTCTCCAATTGCTGAAATCGCTCAAATCGCAATTAGCCCGGTGGTTGGCCCAGAAGCATTGACTGGTTCAACACGACTCAAATCAGGTACAGCACAAAAGCTGGTGCTTAATATGCTGACCACAGCCAGCATGATTCGCATTGGTAAGAGCTACCAAAATCTGATGGTCGACGTAAAAGCGACCAATGAAAAGTTGGTTGCTCGCGCTGCTCGTATCGTTATCCAAGCAACGGAGTGCGACAAAGCACTGGCAGTGTCAACACTTAAAGCGACTGATTACGATGTGAAGTTATCTATTTTGATGATTCTAACAGGGCTAGATTTAGAGTTAGCCAAGGCTCAGCTTGATAAGCAAAATGGCTTCTTGAGAAAAGCCGTCGAGAATAATCAGTAATCTTAATTTGGCTTGTAGCTTCTCATTTAGACAGCTACTTCAACGACATACAAAAAGACCAGCACACACGCGGTACTGGTCTTTTTTTAGTTTTAATTTTTTATGGCTAGCTTGGGCTTAATAGTCGTTTGAGAACTCGTCCCAGCCGCGTTGCCATTCCATACGGAAACGTTGAGCGTCTTCCGTACCAGAACACACGCCTTCATACACCTGACCAGATAAACCAATCTGATAAGCATGGTTCGGATTACAATATTCAGTCACACCTAGGTGATAACCTTCTGTGTAACTCGCTTGATCGACTGCGCCAAGCTCAGTCATCTCTGAATACGAACGCTGAGTGTGGCCTTTGATACCATCACGATAGCCAATCTCTTGCCAATTGCCTTCAGCTGCTAAATCTTGAACATTGGCGCTGCATCCTGCAAGGCTAAATGCCACGGCGAATAGTACGATTATTTTTTTCATTTCAATCCTTTATATTGTTACTTCACCACTTTCTGACGAAGCGCTGCCTTTGTGGTGATTCTCCGCTGAACGCCTATCGATGTCCACTTATTGTCTAATGTTCGCCACTTTAGGTTCATTCCGACCACTCAGAATCAATAGTCGCCGTTAAGCCAACTCAAACAACCTCTCTATAGAGCTAATAGGCCTCTCGATAGAAATATCGGCCACTCATCACAGTGAACAAACCACTAAATCAGTTATAACACCGCTAAATTGGCTATTCGACCACTCACTCTCGTAGCGGAAGTTTCTTCTCATCGACTCCTTTAATATACACCCTGACTTAATTAATACATTCAGGGATAACAAATTATGATGTGGTTTCTTACCTGTGTCGCAGCACTCATTGGTGGCTACTTTATTTACGGTACCTTTATCGAGAAGATTTTCGGTATCAATGAAAAACGCCAAACACCTGCTCACACT
This sequence comes from Vibrio sp. 10N.261.51.A3, assembly GCF_041471965.1. Lineage (NCBI taxonomy): Bacteria > Pseudomonadati > Pseudomonadota > Gammaproteobacteria > Vibrionales > Vibrionaceae > Vibrio > Vibrio sp. 10N.261.51.A3. The sequence goes on along the minus strand of NZ_JBFRPK010000083.1, from coordinate 40,107 downwards.
AAGCAAGATGGCGTGGACTACGTTCCAATGTCGACACCAAAGGTTTACCTAGTTCAGCTGCTTAACATCGCAGGTGTAGGTCCAATCTTCGGCCCTATCATGGGTGCCCTTTATGGTCCAGCAGCAATGCTTTGGATCGTTCTAGGTTGTATCTTCGCAGGTGCAGTACACGACTACTTCTCAGGTATGTTATCTATCCGTAATGGCGGAGCTTCGGTTCCAACCATCACTGGACGTTACCTAGGCAATGGCGCAAAACACTTTATGAACATCTTTGCCATTGTTCTACTGCTTCTTGTTGGTGTGGTATTCGTATCTGCTCCAGCAGGTATGATCACTAACCTAGTGAACGACCAAACTGATTTCGCGATGTCTGCAACTACGATGGTTGTTATCATCTTTGCTTACTACATCATCGCAACGATTGTCCCTGTCGATAAAATCATTGGTCGCTTCTACCCACTGTTCGGTGCACTGCTTATCTTTATGTCTGTTGGCCTAATCACTGCGATTGGTCTATCTGACGAACACCAAATCATGGAGGGCTTTGAGATCAGCGACATGTTCACCAACATGAACCCGAATGACCTACCACTTTGGCCTGCTCTCTTCATCACTATCGCATGTGGTGCTATCTCTGGCTTCCACGCCACTCAGTCTCCTCTGATGGCGCGTTGTATGGAAAACGAGAAGAACGGTCGCTTCGTATTCTACGGCGCAATGATTGGTGAAGGCATCATCGCTCTAATCTGGTGTGCACTTGCTCTGTCTTTCTTCGGTTCGGTTGAGTCTCTGTCTGACGCAATTGCAAACGGCGGCCCAGGTAACGTGGTATACAGCGCTTCATTTGGTCTACTGGGTGTATTTGGCGGTATCCTTGCTTTCCTTGGCGTGGTTATCCTACCAATCACTTCTGGTGACACAGCGTTCCGTTCAAGCCGTCTTATCCTTGCTGAATACTTCAACATGGAACAGAAAACACTGCGTAACCGTCTACTAATGGCGTTACCACTGTTCGTTATCGGTGGCATCCTGACTCAAGTTGATTTCGGTATCATCTGGCGCTACTTCGGTTTTGCTAACCAATCAACAGCCGTAATGATGCTGTGGACAGCTTCAGCTTACCTACTTCGCCACAACAAACTGCACTGGGTAACAACAGTTCCAGCTATCTTCATGACGTCTGTGTGTATCACATTCATCCTGAACAACAGCCAACTGGGCTTCGGTCTACCAATGCAAATCTCAACCATCATTGGTGTGGTGAGTGCGCTAGGTGTTGCGGCTTACGTTATTAAAATTTCAAAAGGCAAAGGCGATATCGACCTAGCTGATGAAGAAGAGAAAGAAGCAAAAGGCGTTACCAAAACAGCCTAGTTCTTTAAGGCTCTTGGGAACAAGAGACCAATCTTCAGAGAATGAGACAAAAGAACAGCCAAACACAACTTCGCTTGCTCCCGTAATCACTCAGTGATTCGTGGAATCTAAGACTAAAGCCCGTCCACTGTGATGGGCTTTAGTGTTTTCAGGCGTTAGTGCTTTCGACTCTGGGAAGCGAATATAACCTACGAAAACACAAGCAAAGCTACCGTTACCAAGCAATGAGCTTTACACTTAACAAGCGTCTCAATAGGTGAAAATATGGAACTCATTCTCTCTCTGCTGCAACAAACCTGCGTCTACTTAGTGATTGCTTACATGCTGAGTAAAACCCCACTGATTCTCCCTTTGTTGAGCATCTCATCTCGCTTAAGCCATAAGATCAGCTGCTACGTTCTGTTTTCCCTGTTCTGCATTATGGGTACCTATTTCGGACTGCAGATCAATGATGCCATCGCCAACACGCGTGCGATGGGTGCGGTAATGGGAGGTCTGTTTGGCGGCCCTGTCGTTGGCTTTGCCGTCGGCTTTACTGGTGGAATTCACCGTTACTCATTAGGCGGCTTCACAGACTTGGCTTGTGCGATTTCAACCACAGCAGAAGGCTTGATTGGCGGCCTGTTACACGTTTATCTCGTGAGAAAGAACAAAGCCAGCCAACTGTTTAATCCGTTAGTGGTTTTCTCGGTAACCCTGTTTGCAGAGATCATTCAGATGCTGATTCTGCTGGCGGTCGCAAAACCCTTCGAACAATCCTATGCTCTGGTCTCCGATATTGCGGCGCCAATGATCATCGCTAACTCGGTCGGTGCAGCACTGTTCATGAGCATCATCCAAGACAGAAAAACCATCTTCGAAAAGTACTCGGCTACCTTCTCACGCCGCGCACTGACCATTGCCGAACGTTCGGTGGGTATTTTGCATGGTGGGTTCAATTCCGATAACGCACAAAAAATCGTACGTATCGTTTATGAAGAGACCAACGTAGGGGCGGTAGCGATTACCGACCGAGAGAAAATCCTCGCGTTCGTTGGTATTGGTGATGAACACCATATTCCGAACACCCCGATTTCATCGCAAAGCACGCTCACTTCGATGGAACAGAACGACATCATCTACCTTGATGGCAAAGAGAACCCATACCAATGCTCCTTGTCGCAGGATTGTAAATTGGGTTCTGCGTTGATTATTCCATTGCGCGCGGGTAACGAAGTGGTCGGCACCATCAAGCTCTATGAGCCAAAGCTGAAACTATTCTCAACTATCAATATGTCGATGGGTGAAGGTATCGCTCAACTATTATCGAGCCAGATCCTATTTAGCAACTACCAGCAGCAGCAAACGCTACTGACACAAGCAGAAATCAAACTGCTGCACGCTCAAGTGAACCCGCACTTCTTGTTCAATGCGCTTAATACTATCAGCGCAGTAACACGTCGTGACCCAGATAAAGCTCGAGAGTTGATTCAACACCTGTCTCACTTCTTTAGAAGCAACCTAAAGCAGAACATCAACACCGTGAAGCTCAAAGACGAACTGGCACACGTCAACGCTTACCTGACCATAGAGAAAGCACGCTTTACCGATCGACTAGAAGTGGAATGGGATATCGACCCGCAGTTATATGAATCTCAATTGCCGAGCTTTACCCTGCAACCGCTGGTAGAAAACGCCATCAAACATGGGATATCTAATATGTTGGAAGGCGGTAAAGTAAAGATCTCTAGCGAGGCTTTCGAGGGTGGGTTCAAGTTAACCGTTGAAGACAATGCAGGTAATTATCAGAAGCCATCTCAAGATCATGTAGGATTAGGGATGGAAATTGTTGATAAACGACTCACTAATTTCTTTGGACAAGATTCAGCACTAAAAATAGAATCTCAACCACAGCAATTTACTCGAATGAGCTTTATCATACCTATACTCAAATAATGGTATTTTCGGAGACGGATCGCTCCGAGTTGAAACATTTAGAAGCAGACATTTAAAAGATAAGCGTGAACCAAGCAGGGATAGAACCAAGATGAAGATTGTAGGATGTTAAAGGCACTAGTTATCGATGATGAGCTTTTTGCTCGCGAAGAGCTGATTGAGCTGCTGACCGAAACCGGAGAAGTGGAAGTCATTGGCCAAGCGAGTAATGCAATTGAAGGGCTAAAGCAAATCAACCTTCTCAAGCCTGACGTGGTGTATTTGGACATTCAAATGCCTCAGGTTACTGGGATTGAATTGCTGAGCATGCTTGACCCGGAAACCATGCCTTATGTGGTGTTTGTGACCGCCTACGATCAATATGCGATTCAAGCCTTTGAAGACAATGCCTTTGACTACCTACTCAAACCCGTCGAACCTTGTCGATTAAACAAGAGTGTTTGCCGTCTGAATAAGGTCATCAAGCAGAATCAGAAAGCGCCAGCACAAGACATCTCTGCGATTGCTCCCTGCCACTTAGAGCAGATTCCGTGTATTGGTCATAACCGCATTGTGATCATGGCAAGCCAAACGGTTGAATGCGCCTATTCTGATATCAGTGGCGTGCATGTTCGTAGCTCATCACAAACAGCAACCTCGCAACTAACCCTGAAGATCTTGGAAGAAAAGACCGATTTGATCCGCTGCCATCGACAATATTTGATCAACATAAAATCGATCCAAGAGATCAAGTTACTAGAGAATGGATTAGCCGAGATCATCACACTGACGGGCTTTGAAGTCCCGGTGAGTCGTCGCTATCTCAAGACGTTAAAAGAGCAACTCGGCCTCCAGTAAACAAATTTCAGGTTTAGATATAGCACGATCAAAAAAGCCAACGCATCAACGTTGGCTTTTTACTGTTTAAGAATCGATAGAAATTAGTCGACTTGCTTAATCTGTAGCTCTTTGGGTACTTCAAAGAACATGTTCTCTTCACGACCTTGAATCTCTTCAACGTCAGTCGCACCTAGCTCACGAATACGATCTAGAATTTGGTTTACCAGCTCTTCAGGAGCAGAAGCACCGGCTGTTACACCGATTTTCTTTTTCCCTTCAACCCACTCGGTTTGAATGTCTTCAGGACAGTCAGTTAGGTAGCCTGGTGTGCCTAGTTTCTCAGCTAGCTCTTTTAGACGAGTTGAATTCGATGAGTTCTTAGAACCAACCACTATCACCACATCAACGTCATTCGCCATCTCACGCACAGCGTCTTGACGGTTTTGAGTCGCGTAACAGATGTCGTCTTTACGTGGGCCTTGAATCTCAGGGAACACTCGACGTAGCTCTTCAATCACATCTGCAGTTTCATCTACTGATAGCGTAGTTTGGCTAACATAGTGCAGGTTACTTGGATCATTCACCACGAGGTTCTGTACGTCCTCTGGTCTTTCAACCAAGTACATACCACCAGTTTGGCTCGCGTACTGACCCATAGTGCCTTCCACTTCAGGGTGACCTGCGTGGCCAATCAGTACCACTTCCATATGTTTGCGGCTCGCACGAGCAACCTCCATATGAACTTTAGTCACCAAAGGACACGTCGCATCAAATACCGTTAACTCACGCTCTTTCGCTTCTTTACGAACCGCTTGAGAAACACCGTGAGCCGAAAAGATCACGATGTTGTCGTCTGGCACCTCACTCAGTTCTTCGACAAAAATAGCACCACGCTGCTTGAGCCCCTCAACAACAAAGCGGTTGTGTACCACTTCATGGCGAACATAGATCGGTGGCTGATACATTTCGAGTGCACGCTCTACGATGCTGATCGCACGATCGACACCGGCACAAAAGCCACGAGGGTTAGCTAACATTATTTTCATTTCATTGCTCATCATTTACCGCGGTACTAAGGTTGCTTCTATAGAGTTCGCCGTCAGCGAGGTTCGCATTCTACAGTGAAGCGTCTAGACAGTGAAGCTCTGGGTGAGATCACAGCTGTAAGGCTATCTTATTCTAGCGTGAAGACAGCTATTCTAACGTTAAGAGAGTTATTCTACCGTTAAGATATTGACGTCAAAGCTAACGTCTTGACCAGCGAGTGGGTGATTAAAATCAACCGTCACTGAATCACCTGCGATCTCAGTAATAATACCTGGAATTTCCATACCGTCAGGACCTGAAAATGCCATGATAGTGCCCACTTCAACTTCAGAGTCGCCAACAAACTTAGCACGATCCATATAGTGAATATGATCTGGGTTTGGCATACCAAACGCGTCTTCCGCCTTCAGTTCGATAGACTTTTCAGTGCCGGCTTCAAGTCCAAGTAAGCACGCTTCAAAGTTCTCACTTAGGCTGCCATCACCCATGACGAACTTCGCTGGTTTGCCCATGTTCTCCGTACTATCGGCAACTGAACCATCCTTCATTTTAATCGTAAAATGTAGAGTTACTGCTGAATCATTTTTAATTGCTGCCACGTTACTTTCCTTAGACTTCTTTATTATTTGAGGATGCGCTGTGCTTTGCTTCCTTGTTGACTGAAGCATAAAAAAAAGCGCCGTCGGAATCAACCGACAGCGCTTAGGGCTATTCTATTCTGTGAGTCATAGACTGACTTTGAAGCAAGCTATTTGCTTTCGTCTTTCTTACGGAAACCATCTAAGATGATCATCGCAGCACCGATACAGATTCCCATATCCGCTAAGTTAAATGCAGGCCAGTGGTAAGTGCCCCAGTAGAAGTCTAAGTAATCGACAACAAAGCCATGTACGACTCGGTCAAACACATTACCTACTGCACCACCAATGATGATCGCATAAGCAATGTTATTCCACTTCTCTGTTGCTGGTAGTTTGCTCATCCAGTACGTCAGCATACCTGTTACCGCAAATGCGATACCCGTAAATAACCAACGCTGCCAACCACTTTGATCACTCAAGAAGCTAAACGCTGCACCGTAGTTATGCACGTACAAAAAGTTAAAGAATGGCAGCACCTCAATACGGTTTGCCCAACCATAACCCATATTGTCCATGACAAAGAGTTTAATGCCGATATCAGCCAAGAAGACCAATAGAGCCAGCCATAACCAACGTACACCAGATTGTTTTAACGAAACTTCACTCATTTCTATTCCTAGTATTTACGAAGTTGGTATTCATTGTTAGTCACCTTACGTGACCTTGATTACCAACTTGGTTAAACACATTTCCTATAACTAAAAATAACCCCAGTTGATACTGGGGCTATGATTTTTACAAAAAGTTCAGTCTTTCTCTGAGTCGTTATGCGAACTTACGCACTTCGCCTTCACCGTCGATGTTCGACACACAACGACCACAAACTTTCTCGTGACCTTCGATAGTGCCTACATCTGGAGTGTGGTGCCAGCAACGGTCACACTTCTCAGCTTCAGTAGCCGCAACTTCAACGAATAGACCAGCAACGTCTGTCGCTTGCGCTGCATCAGACTTCTCGCTCAGTGGCTTAACAACAGCTGCAGAGGTGATAAGTACGAAACGTAGCTCATCTTCTAGCTTGTTGATTTTAGCCGCTAGTGCATCGTCAGCGTATAGAGTAACTTCAGCTTGCAGTGCACCACCGATCGTTTTCTCTTTACGAGCATCTTCAAGAAGCTTGTTCACTGCGCCACGAACAGACTGGATTTCAGTCCAGAATTCGTTGCTTAGCTCTTCGCCTTCTGCAAGACCAAATAGACCTTCGAACCACTCACCTGTGAATACGAACGTGTCGCGCTGCTCTCCAGTTGGTAAAGAGCTTGGCATTTCGTTCCAGATTTCATCTGCAGTGAACGACATGATAGGTGCCATCCAACGAACTAGAGCTTCTACGATGTAGTAAAGCGCCGTTTGACAGCTACGTTGAGCATGGCTGCCCTGCTTCGCTGTGTACTGACGGTCTTTGATTACGTCTAGGTAGAAAGAACCCATTTCGATAGAACAGAACTGCATTAGACGTTGAGTCACACCGTGAGTGTTGTACTCGCCGTATGCTTTAACAATCTCTTCTTGTGCAGCTTGAGCACGGCCAACAGCCCAGCGATCAAGTGCAACCATCTCTTCAGCAGGAACTAGGTCAGTTTCAGGGTTGAAACCGTTCAAGTTCGCTAGGAAGAAACGAGCCGTGTTACGAATACGACGGTAAGCATCCGCTGAACGCTTCAGGATTTCATCAGAAACCGCAACTTCACCCGTGTAGTCTGTAGAAGCAACCCATAGACGCAGGATATCTGCACCTAGCTTGTTGGTTACGTCTTTAGGAGCAACAACGTTACCGATAGATTTAGACATCTTACGGCCGTTACCATCCACTACGAAACCGTGCGTTAGTACTTGCTTGTACGGTGCTTCGTCTTTCATCGCGATAGATGAAATTAGAGAAGACTGGAACCAGCCACGGTGTTGGTCTGAACCTTCAAGGTAAAGATCAGCACTGTGAGTGCGCTCTTCGTTCGGGAAGTTGTACTCTTCACGAGAATCAACAACAGAGAAGTGCGTAACACCTGAGTCGAACCATACGTCTAGCGTATCCATTACTTTTTCGTACTTATCAGCGTCTTCTGCGCCCATAAGTTCAGCAGCGTCTACATCCCACCAAGCTTGAATGCCTTTCTCTTCAACTAGCTTCGCAACTTTTTCAATAAGCGCTGGGCTTTCTGGGTGAAGTTCTGCTGTTTCTTTATGAACAAACAAAGCAATTGGCACACCCCAAGTACGTTGACGAGAGATACACCACTCAGGACGACCTTCAACCATGCCTTCGATACGGCTTTGACCCCATTCAGGCAACCACTCAACACTCTTGATTGACTCTAGTGCTTTAGCACGTAGGCCAGCTTGATCCATAGAGATGAACCATTGTGGTGTTGCGCGGAAGATGATTGGAGTTTTGTGTCTCCAACAGTGTGGGTAGCTGTGCTCGTAAGCGTGGTGATGCAGAAGTGCACCTTTCTCTTTTAGAACTTCTAAAACAGAGTCGTTCGCTTTGAATACGTGCTGACCAGCAAATAGCTCTGTATCTGGCAGGTAAACGCCGTTAGAACCAACTGGGTTAGCGATTTCTAGGTTGTACTTTTTACCAACCACGAAATCTTCTTGACCGTGACCAGGCGCAGTGTGAACCACACCAGTACCTGAATCTGTTGTTACGTGATCGCCAAGAACTGCAGGAACAGTAAAGTCGTAGAACGGGTGGTTGAACTGAGAAAGCTCAAGATCAGCACCTGTAGCAAAACCAAGGTTGTGGAAGTGCTCGATACCTGCACGATCCATTACGTCTTTTGCTAGTTCAGAAGCAACAACGATACGTTGAGCAGGCTGGTCGCCATTCGCTTCAACTTGGATAAGCACGTATTCAAGATCATCACGTAGACATACTGCGCGGTTAGCAGGCAGAGTCCATGGTGTTGTTGTCCAGATAACGATAGAAATTTCGCCTTGACCCGCATGACCTTCAGCTAGAGTAAATTTCTCTAGAAGCGCCGCTTCGTCAGCTGCTGTAAATTTCACATCGATAGATGGAGAAACTTTATCTTTGTATTCAACTTCAGCTTCAGCCAGAGCAGAACCACAATCAGTACACCAGTGAACGGGTTTGAAACCTTTAAGAAGGTGACCTTTGTCTGCGATTTTGCCAAGAGAACGAATGATGTTCGCTTCTGTGCCAAAATCCATAGTGCGATAAGGTTTGTCCCACTCGCCCATGATGCCAAGACGTTTGAAGCTCTCTTTCTGACCTTCAACTTGACCCGCAGCGTACTTTCGACACTCTTCGCGGAATTCAGCCGCCGAAATCTTCTGACCAGGCTTACCTTTCTTCTTCTCAACCATTAGCTCGATTGGAAGACCGTGACAGTCCCAACCAGGGATGTACGGTGCATCAAAACCAGAAAGGGTCTTAGATTTGATAATAATGTCTTTAAGAATCTTATTCAGCGCGTGGCCAATGTGAATATCGCCGTTCGCGTATGGAGGGCCATCATGCAGTACGAAAGATTTTTTACCTTTCTTTGCCTTACGGATTTCGCCGTAAAGATCTTCTTTGTACCAACGCTTCAGCATTTCTGGCTCACGATTTGCCAGATTGCCGCGCATTGGGAACCCTGTTTCTGGTAAGTTCAGGGTATCTTTATAATCACTCATCGATTCTTAATTCCGTTATATTGGGCGAAGTTAGACATTATGTTAATCGGTGGAATCATCCGATTAATTCTTTAGCTGAAGCAGCCACACCCTTGCGGCTTCAGCATCCAATTCTATTTGATTCTTTAGTGCGTCGAACGATTCAAATTTTATCTCGTCGCGCAGTTTGTGCAAAAGTCGTACTTCTAACTGTTTACCATATAAATTGGCTTTAAAGTCAAAAAAATGCACTTCCAATTGCTGCCTTACCCCATTAACTGTTGGTCGTTGTCCAATATTAGCAACGCCACCGACAGGAACACCGTCGATATCCAAAGCTTCAACAACATACACTCCCGATACAGGAGAAACACAACGCTTTAATGGAATATTAGCGGTAGGGAAACCGATAGTTCTCCCTAGTTTTCGACCATGGGACACTCGACCACTAATACTGTAATCACGTCCTAACATGGTAGCACTTGCAGCCAAGTCATCGACCGCTAATGCATTTCGTATCTCAGTACTGCTTACTCGTAATTGGTTTAAGCAATAGCTTTGGGTGCTGACCACCTCAAAACCGTACTTCTCACCCGCCTCTTTGAGCATAGCGAAATTACCGGTACGACCTTTACCAAAGCAAAAATCGTCACCAACCACCAAGAACTTCACACCAAGCTTATCAACCAAAAGATCCTTAATGAATGCTTCCGCGGATAAACTTGCAAAATACTGATTAAAATTAACACACAATAAGCGACTGATATCTAGCTTACTCAGTTGCACGTATTTGTCTCGTAAACGAGTTAAACGTGCTGGCGCTCTATCTCGGGCAAACAGCTCCATAGGCTGCGGTTCAAACGTCATAACAACAGAAGGTAGCCCTAATGCTGCAGCTTGTTTAGAAACCTGACTCAAAACCTCTTGATGTCCTAAATGAACACCATCGAAGTTACCTATGGTTAATACACAGCCATGATGCTGCGCTTTAATATTGTGTATACCTCGGATCAGTTCCATTATGATCAGCTAAAACCTGTTATTTGCATCATTTATTGTGTGAAACCGACGGATTATATACTAATCAGTATTAATCTGTCGCTGCTTTTAAATGTTTTACTCGGATACCTAAAATCAGTACCGAAACAATATAAACAAAGCCACCAAGTCCAATCAAGCCAGTTAATGTCAGCGCTCTCTGGCTAAAGCTCCATTCAAGCCAATGTTGCATATTATCCAGCTGCCATAAAATAGCCGCTACCATCACCACACCTGAGATAATTAATTTGGCACTGAACAACAAGGTTGTCTTAGTTAATTGATACACACCCGCAAGGTGCAATCCTCGATATAACAAGGCCATATTCACAAAGGCAGACAGTGCCGTCGCAATCGCCAAACCCACATAGCCATAAAAATAAGCAAAGATCGCGTTAAACACCATATTAGTCACCATAGCGATAATGCCGTACTTAACCGGTGTTTTGGTATCTTGGCGAGAGTAGTAACCCGGAGCTAAAACTTTAATCAACATGAAGTTAAGCAAGCCTGATGCGTAAGCTACCAATGACATCGATGCCTGCTGTACATCGTGTGGAGAGAACTCACCACGCATAAATAGCACCATCAACATGGGTTTAGCTAAAACGATAAGACCTAACATCGCAGGAATACCAAGCAGCAACACCATGCGCACGCCCCAATCCATGGTATGCGCGAACCCTTCCCCTTGAGCATCTACGTGTTTACGAGACAAAGCAGGAAGAATCACAGTCGCAATCGCGATACCGAATAAACCGAGAGGAAATTCAAGCAGTCGGTCTGAGTAGTACAACCAACTGATAGAGCCTGTTGCGAGGAAGCTGGCAATAAAGGTATCAAACAATAAGTTGATTTGGCTGACCGATACACCGAACAGAGCAGGGATCATTAATGTGCGGATCTTAACCACACCCGGGTCTCTCCATCCCCACTTCGGCTTAACCAACACACCCGCTTTGATCAAGAAAGGCATTTGGAAAAGGAATTGGACTAAGCCACCAAGAAACACACCAATAGCCAAACCAATTTCTGGTTGTTCTAAATTAGGTGAGATAAACCATGCAGCGCCTATGATCATCACGTTCAAGAACACAGGAGTAAAAGAAGAGACCGCAAATTTACCTAATGTATTAAGAATGGCACCAGATAAAGCGACGAAGGTGATAAACCATAAATAAGGAAAGGTAATCTTGAGCATAAAGCTCGCTAGCTCAAATTTGGGTGCTGATGGGCCATCATTTAGCCAGTCGATAAACCAACCCGCACCAAACATCGCGGTGATCACGCCAGAGCCCAATACCCCGATGACGGTGACAATAGAAACTAAAACCCCGAGCGTCCCCGACACCTTAGCAATTAAATCTCGTGTCTTATCTTTATCACCTGCGGCGTGATATTCCGTTAATACAGGAACAAACGCTTGAGAAAACGCACCTTCTGCAAAAAGTCGACGTAAGAAATTAGGAATTTTATTAGCGAAGAAAAATACGTCGGCACTCGCTCCTGCCCCCATCAAATTTGCTACTACTACATCACGTACTAGCCCCAATACACGGGAAACAAAAGTCATTGCGCTGACAATCAGGCCTGACTTTAATAGTCGTTTACTCACAGAAACCTCTGACACTGGTTGATTACTTTCAAGCGAGGATAAATACTATCCTGTCCTAAGAAGCATATTTATTAGCATTGGTCTAAAAATGCTGTTAGAATCCCCGCCATCTTAACCGCGATGACCTTTCCATACCAAAGTTTGTTTGGCTACGATTGGTTTTTGCACAAATCATTTGACAATTAAGCGCTAATGAGGGATAGTCCTCGCCCTTAAATTGTCACCGAACTAAGTTTTTGGGAGTTAGACCCTTGGCAAACAGTAAATCTGCTAAGAAGCGCGCTATCCAAGCTGAGAAACGTCGCCAGCACAATGCTAGCCGTCGTTCTATGATGCGCACTTACATGAAAAAGACTATCGCAGCTATCGCAGCTGGTGATAAAGAAGCTGCAACTGCTGCTCTTGTAGAAGTTACACCACTTCTTGACCGTATGGCGACTAAAGGCCTTATTCATAAGAATAAAGCTGCACGTCATAAGTCTCGTTTCGCTGCTGCAATCAAAGCTCTTTAATAGAAATTTGATTACAACGCAAAACGAAAAAAACCGGCCTAGGCCGGTTTTTTTATATCTAAATTTTGAGTAACGCTTTTATTTTACGTGCTAACAGCCGTTTTTCTGACCGATAAACAATTTAAGCAGATAGATAAAACAAACAATCAGAAAAATAAATAGAGAAGCAAATTGGTACGTAGATAGGTAGATAGGTAGATAGGTAGATAGGTAGATAGGTAAACACTAACGTTCAATGTGAAATGCTAACACTTCCTTGTGTCATTCTATCGCTGATAAGAAATCCCCCTCCCACCAGCAATAAGCTACTTGCAGTAAATACCATGCAGTAGGTTAATCATCGCTTTTACTTCTTCACTACTCAATGTGTAATACACAGTTTGAGCTTCTTTGCGAGTTTCGACCAAACCATCTCTTCTCAACCAAGCAAGATGTTGAGATAAAGCAGACTGACTCAGTTCCAACTTGCCACACAACTCCCCAACCGACAGTTCAGTGCCATGTAATAGGCACAAAATCTGTAAGCGACGCTCGTTAGCCATGGCTTTGAGTAGAATCACAGCTTGTGCTGAGTTCTTCTCCATCTCTTTTAAGTTCATAGTTTGGCTCCCTACAACCTTTACGCCAACTACGGGCTATCAGTATTTCCGGCATATTGCGGAGTTATGATAATCGATATCAATTCATTAACAAACTATCTCACTCGAACAATTTGCTAAAATCTGCGTCACATACGTTTTTTACTGCTGGATGTTGGATCATCCTCTCAGCAAATATGACGTAGTACTCCTCTTTTAACTCTTCAATACCGCCTAATAGTTGCAGTGATGTGTCGTCTTCCACTTCAGACATATAAATCGTCGGTGCTAAAAATATTACGTCATGATGGTAACGAGCAAAAGCCTTCATCAATGCGGCATCATCAAACTCACCTAAAATATCTGGCTTAAGCCCTTGTCTATCAAACCATTGCAGCACTTTACGACCCATTGAGGTTCGGCTGCCAGGGATCAAAAGCTTTCTTTGCTCCAATACAGCAGGGAAATTAACCCCTTCAACCTGACCTGAACTAAAAAAGCTCATTCCACTCTCACCCAGCTTTTTACTGAACAGGCCCGGGCTTTGACTAGAGTCCACCGGACAGTCAGACAAAATCATATCGAGCTTATGTTGAGAGAGTTGCTCAAGTAGCATTTCATGGGTCGATTCAAAACAGCGCAAGTGAATGCTGTTATCTGGAGGGATGGTCGACATCAGTATCTTACTGACGAGTCTTTTAGAGAGCGCATCCGCGACGCCAACATCAAACAGAATATTGGAGTGCTGGCTGTAATTCACGATGTCCAGCATCTCGTAACTCAGGCCAAACATACGATCGGCATATTTAAAGACCAGTTGCCCAAGCTCTGTAGGCTCAACACTTCGGCCATTACGCTTGGTCAACTTGCCATCCATGCGTTCTTCTAAGGCTTTTATCTGCCCCGTTACCGTTTGTGGTGTTAGGAATAGGGCTTCTGCAGCTTTAGTAACAGAGCCTTGCTTGCAAACCATCCAGAAGTAATACAGATGGTTGTAGTTGAGATGCGACATAGATGTGCCGTAATAAAAGAGTAGATACCCTTTTATATCAAATATGACACCGCCACTCAACAAACTCGAAAAAACCTAACCAAACATAGATTTACCACTTATTTTTTCGAAGTGTCTGATTTCATAATGTAATATTTCATCGATTATTTTCAATTTTTTTCTAACTTTTAAGATCTATATCACCTATAGAATTTCCATTAAAAAACAATTTAAAACAACAACTTAAAACAACCACATTAGCAATTGGAATATTTAAAGAGTAAATCATCACAAAAAAGTCGCACCTAAACCAAAATGTAATATTACTGAAATATTTCCCCTCTAACATCACGCTCAGATTAAACAAACAGACCAAACACAGACTTAAACGGTCCAATGGAGAAAACATTATGAACCAAGCTACTACTGCAGCAGCGCCTATCTCGAGCACTACTCGTTGGCTACGCTGGGCTAACTTGGCATTCATGCTTTACCTACTATTACTTTCAGTTTCAATGGTTGGTACAGGCTTCAAATGGGCAACAGGCGAGCAAGCAAAGGTTCTTTTCGAATTTGCTTCACACCCAGTTGCAGGCTTAATGATTGGTTTAGTAGCAACAGCGCTTATTCAATCATCAAGTACAGTTACTTCAATTATCGTTGGCCTTGTGGCAGGTGGTTTACCTGTTGAGCTAGCAATTCCTATGATCATGGGTGCTAACATTGGTACTACGGTAACCAATACGCTAGTTAGCCTTGGTCACGTTCGTTGTAAAGAAGAGTTCAAACGTGCATTCGCAAGTGCGACAATCCACGACTTCTTTAACCTATTAGCCGTTGCTATCTTCCTACCACTAGAGATGGCGTTTGGAATTCTAGAGAAAATTTCTCACTGGTTAGTATCACCGATGCTAGCAACAGGTGATATGAGCATGGGTGGTCTTAACTTCATCAAGCCAATCACTAAGCCTGTTGTAAGTGCGATTAAAGAACCACTATCAACGTTTGGCGACACTGTTGGCGGCATCATGCTTATCGCTCTAGGTATCGCAACTATCTTCGTAGCTATTACTGTAATGGGTAAGCTGATGAAGAGCCTAATGGTTGGTCGTGCTCGTGAGATTCTAAAGAACGCAATCGGTCGTGGTCCAATCCACGGTATCGCTTCTGGCTCTATCGTGACTATCCTTGTTCAGTCTTCTTCTACGACAACAAGCTTGATGGTTCCACTAGTAGGTTCAGGTGTTCTTAAAGTACGTGACGTTTACCCATTCACTCTGGGTGCAAACATCGGTACATGTATTACGGCTCTACTTGCAGCTACAGCAGTGTCTGGTGAGTTCGCAGTATTCGCACTACAAATTGCTCTAGTACACTTGGTGTTCAACATCATGTCAACGGTATTCATCTTCGGTATCCCGTTCCTACGTGAACTTCCAGTTAAAGCGGCAGACATGATTTCAGACATGGCTGTGAAGAACAAAGCTGTAGTGGCTGGTTACCTTGTTGCGGTATTCCTTGTACTGCCTGGTAGCGTGTTAGCTCTTACCGCTTAATAGCAAAATAAACATCGCTTATAGCAAAGCCCGCTACCTCCTAGGTTGCGGGCTTTTTCTTTTTAAGAGCAGATACGGGATTCGTGTAAGCGAGTATCGAAGAGAAAGAGCCAATGCGCGTTGAGAGTATACGAGTAACATAAAGCATCACACAGCATATGATTTCTCTGCTCTTCGAATCTCGATTACTCGTCACTGTAACTTAGATACAAAAAAGGCTGCACAGAGGCAGCCTTTCAATCAAACAAAGCGAGTGAGATTAAACCGAGAATGGGTACTTAATCGCTTCGTGGCATTCGTAACCTTCAACCCAGAAGTCATCCATCGTTACCCATGTTTCCAAATCTTCTAGAGACTTAATCTGAGGATTGATATGGAATGTTGGGCCAGCTAACGGCTCACGCTTTAACTGGATATCACGCATAGGTGCAAGTTGATCTTCGTAAATATGAGCATTTACTAGCTTATGGTAAGCCACGCCAGCTTTCTTACCCGTGATTTGCGCCATGATAGCTAGGAAGACATACACTTGAACCATGTTGAAGTTCAGGCCTAGGGGTACATCGCAAGAGCGCTGAGTGCTATTTAGGTACAGAGTATCACCAAGTAGTGAGAAGTGATGGCTGTACATACACGGACGCAAACATCCCATGTGGAACTCACCAGGGTTGTAGAAGTTTAAGATCTCGCCGCGGTCATCAATACCGTTAGTTAGATCATCAACAATCTTCTTCAGTTGGTCGATATGACCGCCGTCAGGTTTTGCCCATGCACGTCCTTGAACGCCATAAACACGGCCCATGTCATCTTCACCCTTGCGGTAAGGGTTATTCAGCCATGCTTCATTCAGGTTCGAGTTAGCATCCCAAGTTTTCGTTCCTAGCTTACGAAAATCTTCAGCGTTGTCGTAACCACGGATATAGCCAAGCAGTTCAGCAACTGCCGCTTTCCAAAAGCTCTTACGTGTAGTGACAAGTGGGAACTGGTTGTTACCAACATCATATTCAAGGTCAGCATTGATCACAGTTAGGCAGCGCTTGCCCGTGCGTTCATTTTCAATCCAAGTACCGTTATCAACGATACGCTGACAGAGATCTAAATACTGTTTCACACCAATTCCTTACTTCGTTTGTTGTGGTAATTCGTCTTTGTAGTGACCGCGCTTGTATGCCCATACCATCATCAGCGCACCGATGATAACCATTGGCAGTGATAGGATTTGTCCCATAGAGATAAACCCGCCGAACAAGCCTAAATGAGCATCTGGTTCACGTACGTATTCTACTAAGAAGCGGAATGTACCATATCCTGCAAGGAATAACCCTGATACAGAACCAAGAGGACGAGGCTTTTTAATAAACCAGTTCAAGATAAAGAACAGTACAATCCCTTCAAGTGCCATTTCATAAAGCTGAGATGGATGACGAGGAAGTGGACCACCATTCGGGAATACGATTGCCCATGGCACATCCGTAACACGACCCCATAGCTCACTGTTCATGAAGTTACCTAGACGGCCCATGCCTAAACCAAATGGGACGAGTGGTGCAATCATGTCTGCAACGCCGAAGAAGGTGCGACCATTCTTTTTCGCATACCAGAACATTGCAGTGATAACACCCAGCAAGCCACCGTGGAAAGACATACCGCCAGTCCATACTTTAAATAGATAAAGTGGATCCGCTAAGAAAAGGTCAAAGTTGTAGAACAACACGTAGCCAATACGACCACCAAGTACCACACCTAGAAAGCCAGCGAACAATAAGTCTGATACTTGCTCTCGAGTCCAACCGCTACCCGGCTGATCAGCTCGGCGATTTGCTAGCCAAAGAGCAAACATAAAACCGACAAGGTACATTAGGCCGTACCAACGAACTGAGATTGGTCCTAGTTCAATAAGAACAGGATCGATATTTGGGAATTCAATAAAACCCTGAGACATACTTGGCTCTCTATCTAAATTGAATAACGGTTAGCTCAATCGCTAACGAAAGACACTACAGCAGCATGGTCGCTGCTATAAACATTAAAAATACCGCAAAGAACTTCTTAAGTACTGGTGTTGGTAATTGCGTAGCCAGCTTCGCCCCCACTCGTGTGGTTAGTACTGATGTGCACGATATCGCAACCAAAGCAGGCAGGTAGACATAGCCGAGGCTAAACGCAGGCAGCCCCTCGACAGACGAGCCATGCCAAATAAAGCCTAGCATTCCAGAGATAGCGATAACGAAACCACACACCGAAGACGAGCCCACCGCCTTGCGCATTTCCACACCATGATGGTTAAGGAAAGGTACAGACAACGACCCACCACCAATACCCGCCAAGCTTGAAACCAAACCAATGCCACCACCACATAACATGGTTGTCGCAGAGGCAGGCATCGCTTTTTGGCTCTTAGAGCGAATCGACAATAGCATCTGCAGTGCTAGCACTAACACAATCACACCAAAAACTTTAGGCAAGTATTGAGAAGGAATAACGTCAGCTACAAAAGAACCGAGAAAACCGCCAACCACAACCCCTGGCATTAACCATTTAACGACAAATATCTCGACGTTACCCAACTTTAAGTGATTAATAGCAGACGATCCCGACGTAACAATAATGGTAGATAGCGAGGTCGCTAATGCCATTTGCATTGCAAACTCTTGAGGGATACCCGCTTTAGGGAGCAAGAACAGTAAGGCCGGAACTACCAGCAACCCACCGCCAATACCCAGCAAGCCAGCTAAAACACCAACAACAGCACCAAGGCCTGCCAGCAAGCCTATCAGTTCATATGACACGTTAATTCCTATTTTTTACCTGCTCGAATGAAGCCTGTAAATTCACGCTCTTCGAAATAGTTCAGCATCATACTATAGATGTCACTGCCATACGGCTTTGAAAGTGCCTTATTTGCCAAATCCTGTAATTCGCTCAAGTTAGATTGGCGAATCAAATACTTGGTTCTAGCAACATTCGAGGTGTTCATACTTAACGTCTGATACCCCAACCCAAGCAGTAACAATGCGCCCATTGGATCACCGGCTAGCTCTCCACAAATACACACAGGTAATTGATATTGCTTACAAGTATCATGAATCTGTTTCAATGCCATGATCACTGCCGGGTGCATAGATTCATAGACATCAGAGACGCGGGAATTGTTCCTATCAACGGCCAATAAATATTGGGTTAAGTCATTAGTACCGACAGAAACAAAATCGACCTTGTCGGCAATCAGTGGTAACAAGTAGAGCATCGAAGGCACTTCAATCATGATACCGATACGGGGCATCCGTACTCGATTATCAAGTTCATGCACTTCATCATAGGCTTGCTCAATCAACTGCAGGGCGTCATCCAACTCCTGAGCGCCCGAAATCATCGGTAGCAGAATGCTCAAGTTATGGCTTTCACAACTCGCACGTAGCATGGCACGCAGTTGAATAATGAAGATATCTGGATGATCCAGCGTAAAACGGATACCACGCCAGCCAAGGAAGGGGTTGTCCTCTTCGATTGGGAAGTAAGGTAATGCCTTATCACCACCAATATCGAGCGTACGCATCACCACCTGCTTATTTGGGTAGCTCGAAAGCACAGAGCGATACTGCTTGAACTGTTCATCCTCTGATGGGAAACGTTGTTGTAACAAGAACGAGATTTCCGTTCGGTACAAACCAACGCCATCTACACCTTGGTTGATGGCAATATTGGTATCAGCACTCAAACCTGCATTAAGTAGGATTTCGACCTGTTGGTCATCTTGGGTTTTCGCAGGTAGATACAGCTCGCGATTGACCATTGAGGAGAGCTCACTCTCTTCAAGAATCAGCCCGCGATACTCTTTGAGCAGGTTCTTGGTCGGCTCGATAAAGATCTCGCCACTATAACCATCGACGATGGCTTGCTTACCATTCGCTTGCTCGAGGTTAATGCTAACCCCCATCACCGAAGGAATACCAAGCGCGCGAGATAAAATAGCAGCGTGCGAGTTCGCCGCTCCTTCCAAAGAGATCACTGCCAACAGCTTCTCTTTTGGAATCGACGCTAATACTGAAGCGGTTAACTCACGAACCACCAGAATAATCGGCTTATCTAAGGTACGTAGCTCATACTCAGAGTTGTGAAGGAAGTACAACAGCCTTTGACCGAGCTCTCGGATATCCTGTGCTCTTTCACGCAGATACACATCCGACATACGAGCAAAGCGATTGGAATAGCTCTCAACCACCTGCCTTAGTGCCCAGTCCGCTTTATCGCCTTTCTGAATCTGGCTTTTTAGATCCTTACGCAACATAGGATCGTTGAGTAAGTGCGTAAACAGGTCAAAGATCGCCAATGCGTCTTTATTGATTTCACTGTCTAAGCGCTTTCGCATGCGCTTGAAGTCATTGAGGGCATTCTCAACCGCCACTGCCAATAACTCTTGCTCGCGCTCGATATTGAGCGTCGAAGCAGGATACACATCCGTTAATTCAGGTTGGGTGTTGTCCCACCACAGATCACCAATCGCTACCCCAGATGAAGCAGCAATACCTTTGATGCCTGGCAGCTTTTGTTGTTCCAACAGCCAATGACCTTGAGTTTGAGCGTGCGCCACAATAACCGCAAGTTGAGCTGACAGCGTAACGAGGAATGACTCTTCCATCTCACTGAATAAACGAGGTGTTTTTTGTTGAATAACCAATACGCCAAGCACTTGCTTGCGATGGATAATAGGAGTACCAAGAAAAGAGTGGTAAATGTTTTCTCCAAGTTCTGGAAAAAACTTATAAGCAGGGTGAGCAGACGCTTGTGCAAGGTTAATAGGTTCAGCACTTCGTTTCACGAGGCCAACTAAGCCTTCGTCGAAACCAATGTGAATACTATTACCTTCAAAGATCAGGCCTTGAGTTGCCATCAACTCAAGGCGCTGCATATCATTATTGGCTAAATACACGGTGCAACATTCCGTCTGCA
This sequence comes from Vibrio sp. 10N.261.51.A3, assembly GCF_041471965.1. Lineage (NCBI taxonomy): Bacteria > Pseudomonadati > Pseudomonadota > Gammaproteobacteria > Vibrionales > Vibrionaceae > Vibrio > Vibrio sp. 10N.261.51.A3. The sequence continues at coordinate 19,427 of NZ_JBFRPK010000083.1, read as the reverse complement.
TCGCACTGCATGTCTCTTTAACTAGAATATCAAGTGCCGTCGATACATCTTCAACTCTTGATACGTGTTCAACTATTTCCCTTAGTTGACTGAGCATGCTTAACCTCTACGCAATTTGCGTTTTCCTTTTGTTTTTCGCTCTTTAAACGGCATTGCTAAAGATGCGAACTCTTTCATCGCTCGACGGTAAACATCTCGCTTAAAAGAAACTACTTGTCGAACTGGGTACCAGTAACTCACCCAACGCCAACCATCAAACTCAGGTGTACTCCCACGCTGCATATTGATACGCGATTCATCGCAATCTAAGCGTAAAAGGAACCACTTCTGTTTTTGTCCAATACAGACAGGTTTAGAATCCCACCGAACCAGTCGTTTGGGTAGCTTGTAGCGTAACCAATGACGACTTGTCGCGACGATCTTTACATCCTTTTTAGTAAGGCCAACCTCTTCATACAACTCACGGTACATTGCCTGTTCCGGAGTTTCACCTTCATCTATTCCCCCTTGAGGGAATTGCCATGAATGTTGCCCGTATCGTTTAGCCCAGAAGACCTGACCATGGTTGTTACAGATTACAATACCAACATTTAATCGGTAACCATCGCCATCTATCACTGGCCAACCTCTATCTAAATTTTTAATTACACTGATTTTTCCACATATCCCCAATTGGAGCAAACTTAGTGACGTGATAAGCGCTATATTTATGAATATTATCTGTAAATATGGATAAGTTTTGCTCAAATCCGAGTTACCCACACAATAGTGAGACCTAGACCACATTTATTCACCTTTTCTGTGAATAACTATGTGAAGAATTAGCCGCAATCGTTTTTTTTAATCCATAGATTAATCAACACTAAAACCTACCCACTAGAAAAACAAAAACTTAAACATTAAAAATCAACACCTTAAAATAAAAATAAAAAATCAAAGCACAGTCAAAACACAAAAGATCTTTTAAAAACACAAGCTGTTCAAAGATCAACCACCCCGGTGTTTATCCACACTACCAAGTGAAAGATTCATTTTACACCCCATTTGGCAAGCATTTTATCCACCAAAAACCCCTGTTTATTTATCCACTAAATTAATATTTCAATTAATTACCTTCATGTCCTGTGGATAACCCTAAGTTTGATCCCTTATTCGGCTAGGAGATCATTTCTTAACCAGTCGTCATTTGGTGATAACTTCTGATAAAATCATTTTTTTGATCATGCCTTTTATTATGAAACCAGAACCACAAACACAACAAGAGTTGTTAGACAGAGCTTACGCGATTGCCGGGATGACCTTCAAAGAGCTCGCTGATGAAGCAGAGATGGACATGCCAAACGATCTTAAGCGAGACAAAGGCTGGGTTGGGCAACTGTTAGAATGGCACTTAGGCGCACCTGCTGGCAGTAAACCAGAACAGGATTTCGCGAAGCTAGGCATCGAGCTAAAGAGTATTCCGATTGGCTATTCTGGTAAGCCACTTGAAACCACCTTTGTTTGTGTTGCGCCATTAATGGGAGTGCAAGGACTGACATGGGAAACCAGCCATGTTCGCAATAAACTGTCTAAAGTGTTGTGGATCCCTGTAGAAGGGGAAAGAGAAATCCCGCTGGCAGAACGTCACGTTGGATCACCACTACTATGGACACCAAGTGAAGCTGAGAACGAACTCCTAAAGAGAGACTGGGAAGAGTTGATGGAGTTGATCGTTTTAGGGAACGTTGAACAGATCACGGCAAGGCATGGAGAAGCCCTACACTTACGTCCAAAGGCCGCAAACAGTCGCGTGTTAACTGAAGCTTATGGAGCCAGTGGCAAGCCCATCAAGACCAAGCCTCGTGGGTTTTATTTGCGAACTCAATTTACTCACAACTTGCTGACGACGCATTACGCATAGCCCAATAAACATTAGTACGAAACAATATCAGTGAGTTACGTTCTTTGATCAATGAGGTTTCAACGCTAATTCGATATCACAGTAGCTTTGACTTGGCTCACTGCCAAATTCGTCATAAGCATTGTGCAAGCGAAGATAGGCCTTTTCAAACCCTAGCCGGAGTAACTCCTCTTTCACTTGATCCAAAGATCCAAAGTGAAGTGGCTCACCATCTTGTTTTACCGGCTCAAGCTTATGTTTGTACTCCACAGCCAGCAGATATTCCGAGATATCGGAACAGCCAATAACGTACACTTTGGGGATTTGATACGAGTCTTTGTGCTCTCCATGTAGCCACATGTCTAACTGATGCTTTTGCATAACCGGCCTCCCTTGCTCTCTATAGCTTAGTAGAACTCTATTTCTTTACTAGGGCACGTTGATTTTTATCGATTAAAAAAACAAAAAAGAGAAGCCAATGCTTCTCTTTTTTGTCCAGTTCTAGTTCAAAAGCGCTCACTTTTGACACCTAACTATCACCGTCAATGATTTAAGGGGCTGAAAGGTGCGATCAACCCCGAAAGATTACGTCGGTATTCGCGCGCTAAGAACACGACGAAGATGACGAACGCGACGTTCAATGGTGACAACTTCAGGCTCAGAGAAACCAATTGGACGACCATCGGCTTCAAGGCCAATATCTCTTAGCAAATGAGTGTTGTGCCAAGGTAGGTCTAGTGAACTACGACGTACTTTTCGCTGCCATTCCCGCTCTTCACGACGAAGATCGGCACGGATAAGGACTGTTGCTAATTTTAAATATACTGAGTGACGCATAATAACTCTCCAGTTGTTGAGTCAACTGAGGAAAAATAGCGTGTTAGATAGTATGAGGGCTTCTCACTTAGCTGCTATTTTTCCGCAGCCAAATAAGGGTACGGATCTATTAGTTAGGTTTATCTTGGGTGTTTCGATCGGCCATGGCTGAGATTTGTGACATAACAGTCACCATGTCAGTACACGGATCAAACGACGCGCAAATGTGCTGTATAAAATCGAAATGTTTCATTTGCGCCTCCAAGCTAACTAAAAAATCCAAAAAGAAATGGGGAAGTAAAAGCAGACAAGTCTTTGTTAAATCGTTGCTTTCACGGTTAAAGTCTAACCAAGTGAGTATATTATTCAACCGCTAATTGGTTAACATTTTTAAAACAATGCAATCGCCTGAAATATCAGTTGCATATTCATTTACATATAACATATTCACTATGATTATATAAAATCACAGCATATCTCTCTTAACGACTTAGAGTTCATCTCTCAGTTGTTCGAACATAAACGCAACGACTAGCAACAAAAAAGCCACGCATGATGCGTGGCTCTTAAATTTACACGAACAGATTGAATGACTTAGAAGAAAGTTCTACACAACTCCCTCAGAAATAAGGCTGTGTTTATTCAACAAACGGTACATGGTTGCCCGTGATACACCAAGTTCTTTAGCTGCCAGCGAAACCTGACCACCGTATGATTCCAAAACAATTAACAACGCATCGCGCTCTGAACGTTCACGAATACTCTTCAAGCTACGTCGTTCATCATTCTGTTTTGGTAAATCGAGTTGGTGATCTTCGATGATCACTGCATCCGACATCAACACAACACGCTTTATCTGATTCATCAATTCGCGAACATTGCCTGGCCAGTGGTAGCGATTCATCGAACGAATGGCATCGTCTGAAAAACTCTTAGCCTGAGCATTAAACTCTTTCGAATACTCTCGTAGGAAGTGATCAGCGAGTACGGAGATATCGCTTACACGCTCTTTCAGACTCGGCACATGAATGCGCAGCACATTGATATAGTGATAAAGCTCTTCATTGAAGTCCCCTTCTATCAGTGCTTTCTCGATATCAGAGGAGTTCGCAGCCAGAATTCTCACATCAACAGACTTAGGTCCTTCTGCGGTCTCAATCTTGCCTTCTTGTAGAAAACGCAGCAGATTCAACTGTTGATTACGTGGCATCGCCAAAACATCATTGAGCAAGATGGTGCCACCATCGGCCTCTTCCAGCATACAAGGAGAAGACGTTGGTTGTGCTGATATTCCAAATACCTCAGCTTCTATTCTCATTTCAGACAAGGCACGGCAGTTCACCGTTAGAAATGGCTTTTGAGATCGTGATGAGTTTTGATGAATAGAGCGTGCAATCGTCTCTTTGCCTGAGCCGCTCTCTCCATAAATCAGGATGCTGACATCGGTTGGACCAATACGCTTTACTTGATCTCTCAAGCGCTTCACAGCCACTGAGTCACCCAGTAAGCCCATATTGTTATTGATACCGTAATTTGGCCATACTTTCTGTTCTAACTTGAGCATTCCCAGCTGATGTCCAATAGTACTCAATAGCTGAGCATCAGGGATAGGTGCCGTGAAAAAGTCGATACAGAAGTTAACGATAAATTGGCAGATCGTATCAGAGCTTAATTGCGATTCACGGATAAAAGCGAGCCATCGTACTTGCTTATTGTTACTCACAAGGTTAGCAATACCATTAAGACTGAATTCATCATGGCTGAGATCGACAATACCAATACATGGGCCAATATCAGCAATCAAGGCATCCGCTTTTCGCAAGTCAGCACACTGGGTACACTGCCAACCCACTTGTTCTAATACAGATAACCAGGGTTCGTACGCACCACCAACGACGATAAGAGAACCTGGTAAGGAATCCATCTTAAATTGAGTTCCCATCCTTCTTCCTTATTCTATTTTTATTTAAATCAGACTAATACGACTCATCGCTTTTCGTTCGACTAGATGCCACGAGATCGTATTCAGCGCAGAGACGTATAGTAGTGAGACTATCTTAGATTTTATGTCTCAATAGTAAGACTATGTCAGAAATAGTGATTTTTCGAATCAAGAGTGCGGTACAGACTAGGTTTTGAGCTCTAAAAACAGAAAAAGCCACCCGAAGGTGGCTTTTAAATTTTATTGGGTGCTACGACCCGTAAGAGAAAGTTACGCTTGTGGACGCATTGCCGGGAACAAGATCACGTCACGGATTGTGTGCGTGTTTGTAAATAGCATTGCTAGACGGTCGATACCGATACCTTGACCCGCTGTTGGTGGTAGGCCATGCTCTAGTGCTGTGATGTAGTCTGCATCGTAGTACATTGCTTCATCATCACCCGCGTCTTTCGCGTTAACTTGCGCTTTAAAACGCTCGTCTTGGTCTTGTGCATCGTTAAGCTCAGAGAAGCCGTTCGCTACTTCACGACCACCGATGAAGAACTCAAAACGGTCTGTGAAGAACGGGTTGTCATCGCTACGACGAGCTAGAGGAGAGATATCCGCTGGGTAGCCTGTGATGAACGTTGGTTGAATTAGCTGAGGCTCAGCCGTTTCACCAAAGATCTCTTCAAGAAGCTGACCACATGTCCAGAACGTTTCCACTTCAACGTGTACAGATTTCGCGATTGCTACCATCTTCTCACGGTCTTGTAAGTCTGCTTCTGTTAGTGCTTGAATCTCAGCATGCTCAGGGTTGTAATGCTTAATCGCATCGAACATGCTCATACGCGCGTACTTACCACCGAACTCAACGGTTTCGTCACCGTAAGGCATAGAAGTTGAACCAAGAACGTCCATAGCCGCTGTGCTTAGCATCTCTTCAGTTAGATCCATAAGGTCTTTGTAATCAGAGTACGCTTGGTAGAATTCCATCATTGTGAATTCTGGGTTATGACGTGGAGACAGACCTTCGTTACGGAAGTTACGGTTGATCTCGAATACACGATCAAAACCACCAACCACTAGACGCTTAAGGTAAAGCTCAGGTGCAACACGTAGGTACATGTCGATGTCTAATGCGTTGTGGTGAGTGATGAATGGACGTGCAGTCGCACCACCAGGGATCACGTGCATCATTGGCGTTTCAACTTCTAGGTAGCCTTTTGAGCTCATGAAGTTACGGATTGAAGAAACAAGCTTAGAACGCACGATGAATGCGTTGCGAGAATCTTCGTTCACGATTAGGTCAACGTAACGCTGACGGTAACGCATCTCTTGGTCAGTTAGACCGTGGAACTTCTCTGGTAGAGGACGAAGAGCTTTAGTCAGCAGTTCAAACTCTTCCATGTTCACGTAAAGATCGCCTTTACCTGACTTATGAAGTGCACCTTTAACACCGATGATGTCACCGATATCTAGGCCTTGGTACTTCTCTTTCAGTACTTTTTGTACGTCTTTCGCTGCGTATGCTTGGATACGACCAGAAGTTTCTTGAATCGCAAGGAATGGACCACGCTTCGCCATTACACGACCAGCGATCGCAACGATGTGGTTAAGCTCTTCTAGCTCTTCCTTAGTCTTCTCACCGAATTCCGCTTGAAGATCGCCAGCTAGGTGCTCGCGACGGAAATCATTTGGGTGACCGTTCGCTTTGCAGTTCAAGCGGATGTGATCCAGCTTGCTACGGCGTTCAGCGATTAGTTTGTTCTCTTCAGGTGAAGAAGCTTCTTGTGCGTTTTCGTTTTGAACAGCATCAGTCATTGAGATGTACCCTGCTTGTATAATTTGAACAGCTATATTTTCGCAAATATAGTCGGTAAAAAGCTTACAGACCTGATTTCAGGCTAGCTTCAATAAATTTGTCTAAGTCACCGTCAAGAACCGCTTGAGTATTGCGGTTTTCGATGCCGGTACGTAAATCTTTGATACGTGAATCATCCAGTACGTAAGAGCGGATTTGGCTGCCCCAACCGATGTCTGATTTAGTATCTTCATTCGCTTGTTTTTCAGCATTTTGTTTTTGAATCTCAAGTTCAAAAAGCTTAGCACGTAGCTGCTTCATCGCTTGATCTTTGTTCTTATGCTGCGAACGGTCATTCTGACATTGAACCACGGTGTTGGTAGGAACGTGAGTAATACGTACCGCCGATTCCGTGGTGTTTACGTGCTGACCACCAGCGCCCGAAGCACGGTATACGTCAATACGTAAGTCAGAAGGGTTAATGTCGATCGTAATGTTGTCATCAATCTCTGGGTAGATAAACGCAGATGCAAATGAAGTATGACGACGGCCACTTGAATCAAATGGTGATTTACGAACTAGACGGTGAACACCTGTCTCTGTACGCAACCAACCGTACGCGTACTCACCAGAGATACGTACTGTTGCACCTTTCAAACCAGCAACTTCACCTTCAGATACCTCGATAACTTCCGTTTTGAAGCCCTTCGCTTCAGCCCAACGCAAGTACATGCGCAGCATCATTGAAGTCCAGTCTTGTGCTTCAGTACCACCTGAACCCGACTGTAGATCGATATAACAATCTGAAGCGTCATGCTCACCAGAGAACATACGACGGAACTCAAGTTTACCTAACTTAGCTTCAAGCTCCGCTAGTTCTGGTTCAATTTCGTCGAACGTTTCTTGATCTTCTTCTTCAACCGCTAGCTCTAGTAGGCCATCAACATCCTCAACACCTTGGTCAAGTTGGTCAATCGTTTCTACTACCGCTTCCAGTGCAGAACGCTCTTTACCTAGCGCTTGAGCACGCTCAGGTTCGTTCCATACATCCGGTTGTTCTAACTCTGCGTTTACTTCTTCTAGACGCTCTTTCTTAGCGTCATAGTCAAAGGTACCCCCTCAGGATATTTGTGCGCTCAGACACATCCTGCAGACGGTTTTTTATAGGATTGATTTCAAACATTTTAGCTCATCATTTATGAGTAGAATTTAACCGGAGAATTGTACTCAAAAGTGTGACGGAGATACAGAAATTTTTAGAGGGCAAACCAATATTCAGTCACTTACAACAATATAAAGTTTTAAGCTCAGAAATTGGTGCCATTGCGGGCGATTTAGGAAAGAAAACAAGCCCGAATTTCACATCCGAGCTTGTTGTTTTGATAAGGCGAATGAAGACGTAATCTTATTGAAGTTAGGCTATTTTGCTTCGATGTGGTCAACCATTAACTGCAATGATTGGTTACCACGAAACTCGTTAATATCCAGCTTATAGGCAAGATGTACGGTTTTTACTGAAGCATCTGGCCAGCGACGCAAATCAACATTGAAAGCGATGCCGTCGATCATCACATTGGTTGGATGGCCTTTGTAAAGCGGCTCTAACATTAGCTTAAGGTGTTTTTCACCCACCAGCTTTTGATGCAGTACTTTAAACTCACCATCGAAGATAGGCTCTGGGAATGCTTGCCCCCAAGGACCACCCGCGCGCAGAGTTTCAGCGGTGTGCATAGAGAGCTCTTCAGGCAGCAACTCTCCGTCAGACAAGATAATGCCCTTAAGTGCCGTTTCTCCGAGTTCATTCTTCACCACATCATTGAACAGCTTGCTGAAGCGTTCAAAGTCCTTTTCCATGATGGTTAAACCAGCCGCCATTGCGTGGCCACCAAATTTAAGAATCAAGCCAGGGTTTTGAGTATCAATTCGGTCCAATGCATCACGCATGTGCAGACCCGGAATTGAACGACATGAACCTTTGATACTGCCTTCGCCGCCATCTGCAAACGCAATCACTGGGCGGTGGTATTTGTCTTTGATACGCGAAGCCAAAATACCAATCACACCTTGGTGCCAATCACGTTGGAATAGTGCCAAGCCAGAAGGTAGGTCGTCTTTACCAAATTCAAGGCGCTCACAAAAAGCCATCGCTTCTTGCTTCATACCCTCTTCGATCTCTTTACGTGTTTGGTTCAAGCCATCTAACTCACTCGCCATTCGACGAGCCGCATGGACGTTGTTACTCATTAGCAGCTCAACACCAAAAGACATGTCGTCTAATCGACCAGCTGCATTGATACGAGGACCAAGAGCAAAGCCAAAGTCAGACGCCACCAAACGCTTAGCGTCTCGCTTAGCAATTTCGATCAAGGCTTGAATGCCCGGACGAGCTTTACCCGCACGAATACGTTGCAAACCTTGATGAACTAAAATTCGGTTGTTTTCATCGAGTGGAACCACGTCGGCAACCGTACCCAGCGCCACAAGGTCAATCAGTTCCATCAACTTAGGTTCTGTCATGCCGCGTTCTGCAAACCAATTCAGTTTACGCATGTGAACACACAGTGCCATCATCAGATAGAAAGCGACCCCAACACCCGCTAAGGCTTTAGAAGGAAAAGCACAACTCTCAAGGTTTGGGTTAACCATCGCGTCGACCATTGGCAGTTCATTGCCCGGCAAGTGATGATCGGTCACCAGAACCTCTAGTCCTTTCTCTTTAGCGAAGCGAACACCTTCAATTGAAGAGACACCGTTGTCGACCGTCATGATCACTTCAGCACCAAGCTCGATTGCCTGTTCGACAACCTCAGGGCTCAAGCCATAACCATCTTCAAAACGGTTTGGTACCAGATAGTCGACGTTAGAGCTGCCGAGCATACGTAACGCTAAAACAGACAGCGCCGAGCTGGTCGCGCCATCGGCATCAAAGTCACCAACAATGATGATGCGTTTTTGCTGCTGAATAGCTTTGAACAACAGCTCAACCGCAGCATCAATGCCGCCCAGTTTTTGATAAGAGTGCAAGCCTTTCGCTGCTGTCTCTAGTTGGTCGGCACTGTCGATTCCACGACTCACATAAATGCGCTTTAACAAGTCAGGTAAGTGAGCAGGTAAGACTGAAATGTCGACCTCAGGACGGCGTTGGATCTCTATCATATAAAAATGGGCCCGATATCAATCAGGCCACTCCTTAAATCAAAAACATGGGGGATAAATTGGCAATACAGAAAACGAGATTATTGCTCTAAACGTTGAAGAAGTTGTGCTGGCGGTAAGTAACCACTCACCAACTCACCACTTGCTAGCACGATAGCCGGTGTGCCATTGATGCCAAGCTCACGACCTAATTGGTACTGTTTAAAAATGATCTGCTTTTGCTCTGCTAGATCTTTACCAGACGCTGGCATTTGACGATTTACTTTAGCGTCATGCATCGCTGTTTTTGGATCATCTGAAGCCCAGATTGCTGCCATTTGATCGGCAACTTGCCCTGTCGCACCTTGGCGTGGGTAAGCCATGTAACGAACGGTAATACCCAGATCGTTGTAGCCCTGCATGTGGCTGTGCAGACGAACACAGTAGCCACACGTAATGTCAGTAAATACCGTCACAACATACTTTTCGTTATCGGCTTTGTATTCAATAACCGTATCCGACATCGCCGCGACTTTTTCAGCATTCAGCGGAGCTTGACGCTCAGCCAAAACATCACTGAACTTACCGTTTTCATCTAAAGAGTAAAGTGTACCGGCTAGAAAGTGATCGCCCTCTGGAGAAGAAAATATAATGCCGCTGTTGGTTTGAACTTCTAACAAACCATCGATATCCGAAGGCACAATCTTATCGACCTTAATACCGATTTTTTCAAAACGCTTAGTTAACGCAGCTGTATCAATAGCTTGAGCTGGAGCAGCTTCTACGGCTGTTGATGTTGTTTCTACTTTCGCTTCTGATGCATTACATGCAGTAATCATAAGAGGAAGCGCTAGTAGAGGAAGACGGCGTAATACGCTCATTAAGTTCACCTTAAAAATAAATGGATTTAAGCACGTGGGTGATGTTGCGCATGAATTTGCTTGAGCCTTTCAGTCGCCACGTGAGTATAAATTTGGGTTGTCGATAAGTCACTATGCCCAAGTAACATCTGTACGACCCTGAGATCTGCGCCATAGTTCAGTAAATGCGTCGCAAAAGCGTGTCTCAATACGTGTGGTGACAACAATTCTGTGTCGATACCAGCGACGACCGAGTAGTGCTTAATACGATACCAGAACGTCTGACGGGTCATTTGCTTGGCGCGTTTACTCGGAAAAACCACATCAGAACTGTTTTCGCCAAGTAGATGTGGACGACCCTGTTCAATAAAAGTCTCTATCCAATCCACCGCATTTTCGCCCATTGGTACTAAGCGCTCTTTGCCACCCTTACCAATAACACGCACCACGCCCTGTCTTAGGCTGATGTTTTCCATCGTCAAGCTAACCAGTTCTGTCACACGCAAACCGGTTGCATAGAGTAACTCAAGCATCGCCTTATCGCGAAGCTCAATCGGATCGTTCGGATCTGGCGCATCGAGCAAAGCATCAACCTGCTCTTCGCTCAAATCTTTCGGCAAGCGTTGCGGCAGCTTCGGGCTGATCAACAAGGCACTTGGATCATCGCCTCTGATTTTCTCGCGGTGCAAATATTGGAACAAGCGACGAATCGCCGACAACATACGGGCACGAGAGGTCTGCTTAAAATCGGCGTCGGCTAACCAGCCTTGATAATCCTGTAAACCTGAAAGGCTAATGAAGTCGAGGCGGTAATTGTTCTTTTCCATCCACGCTAATAACTTGGACAAATCGGTACGGTACGAGACAAGCGTATTCTCCGATAATCCTCGCTCCATCCACATAGCATCTAAAAACTGCTCAACGAGACCGTGGTCTGCGCTCTGCCCTTGAGGCGACTGCATAGTGTTACTCACAATATTGGAAACTGTTTTGAGAGTATGCCAGAGCAAATATGAATGCCATAAAAATTACGACTTGAGCGGATAATCGCTGCAATCGAAGTCGATTTATGGTTAGAATTCGCCATCTGAAATTAAAATCGAACGTTTGCTATGAAAATTGGATTATTTTACGGCTCAACCACCTGCTACACAGAAATGGCAGCAGAGAAAATTCGCGGCATTATTGGTGAAGACCTAGTTGATATCCATAACGTGAAAGAAAGCCCTCTTTCATTGATGGCGGACTACGACCTTTTATTGCTGGGCATCTCGACTTGGGACTTCGGTGAAATCCAAGAAGATTGGAATGAACTGTGGGAAGACATCGCAACCACGCCTATGAAAGGCAAGGTTGTGGCTCTGTTTGGTTTGGGTGACCAAGAAGGCTACGGCGAATGGTTCCTTGATGCGATGGGTCTGTTGCATGATGAACTGAAAACCGCTGGAGCAGAGTTTGTTGGCTTCTGGCCAAACGACGACAGCTACGAGTTCGAAGCGTCTAAAGCGTTAACGGAAGACCAATCTCAATTCGTTGGTTTGGCGCTTGATGAAGATTCACAATACGAGCTAAGCGACGACCGTATCGCAAGCTGGGTTGAGCAAGTACTGGTTGAGTACAGCGAAAAGCTATAACCAAACAGAAGTACTCCCGGCTAAGTAGCTAACCAAGTAACTAGCTGGATATAAAAAGACCACAGAATACAAAAAGGCCTCATTACTGCGAAGTAATGAGGCCTTTTCTATTTCATCTCGAAGGACAATCTAATCTCAACGGAAGATTAAACAGTCTCTTCAGCCATCTCTTGTTCTGTTGACTTGCCAACAAAGAACATACAGATGATTGCAGCCGTTGTTGGAAGCAACCAACCCATACCGATCTCAAACAGTGGCAGCATCTTAAGTGCAGACACGTCTACACCCGCTACTTTAGCGCCATCAATAAGAGCAAACAGCAGTGACACTAATACCACTACGCGGTAAGCCGCTTTTGGATTAGGGAAACGGCTACGTAAGAATGTCAGAGCAACCAACGCGATAGCGACTGGGTACAGTGCAAACAGTACTGGAACAGACAGAGAAATCAGTTGAGAAAGACCAACGTTCGCAACGGTTGCACAAGCTACACCATTGATGATTACCCAAGTCTTGTAAGACAGAGGCGTTAGCGAGCTGAAGTAATCAGAACATGCTGACACAAGGCCAATCGCCGTAGTTAGACATGCTAATAGTACGATCACAGAAAGCACTAGCTGACCAGAAGGACCAAACAACGATTGAACGTATAGGCTTAAAATAGCACCACCATTGTCTGCACCAGCTGCGACTGTTGCACTTGTTGCGCCTAGGAAAAATAGAGAGATGTAAACAAACGCCAGACCCGCTGCGGCAATACAACCCGCGCTAATTAGGTACTTAGTCGTCGCTGCACGGTCAGTAATGCCCTTGCTACGAATCGCATCAACAATCAGCATACCAAACATCAAAGAAGCAAAAGTATCCATGGTGTTGTAGCCTTCAAGGAAACCTTTGGTCAGTGGTTGAGTGATGTACTCACCGTGAGCCGCAAGAATATCGCCTTGAGGGTTAACGAATACAGCAATCGCCAGCACAACCAAACCAACGAACAGTGCAGGTGTTAGCACCTTACCAATGACGTCAATAAGCTTACCTTGCGACCATGAGAAGAACATCGCTACTGCAAAAAATGCAATCGAAAAGAGAGTTAGGTGAGCTTGAGAGGCATCGATGAAGAACGGTTTCACCGCCATCTCATAGGCAACAAGGCCAGTACGCGGTGCAGCAAATGCAGGACCGATAATGATAAAGATCAGTACAGCCATGATGGTTGCTGCTTTCTTAGGAAGATCTTTAGTTAAGTGACCCCAAGAGCCACCAGCCACTGCGACCGCGACGATAGTGATTAACGGCAGACCAACGGCAGTCAGCAGAAAACCAGACATCGCTGGAAGGAAGTGATCACCGGCTAATTGGCCAGCTAGAGGTGGGAAGATGATGTTACCCGCACCCAAGAAAAACGCAAAAAGCATAAAGCCCAATGCCATTATATCTGTTAGTTTTAGACTCTGTTTCACAGATAATCCTTAATTATATTTATGAATTTATGTTGTGCTTACATGAATGTTACAGCTCAAAGCTGCCAATCAATCTATAAAATAGTCGCGCATAATGACGAAACAACTGGCTAGCTGCAAGTCACCACACAAAAACACCATATAAATTTGCATATGAGAACAAAAAGCAGTGGATTCCACTAGCTATAGAAAAATAGCCACAATTATAAACTAACCACAATGCACAACAATATTTTTTCAAGCAGAACATTAACTCATACAAGCGGTTAACATTAGAGCTAATCACTTAAAATATCTCGATACTCAGAACATTAATGAAAGACAAAACAGTGCAAACTAAAAGCTTCAATTTTAAGCAATTCTCAATTTACGGCGGGAAAAGCGGTATGCCAGTCAGTACCGATGGCGTATTACTTGGCGCGTGGGTAAGCCTGCCACAAAGATCATGTGTACTCGATATTGGAACCGGGACAGGTCTGCTGGCTTTGATGGCTGCGCAGCGTTTTGAAGATGCTTCAATCTCTGCGATAGATATTGATCAACACGCTATTGATGCTGCCACTGTCAATATTGAGCAGTCGCCTTGGCAAAATCGTATCTCCCTTGATCACGGCAGCGTGTTAACAGCCGACTTTCCACAAAGGTTTGATGCGATCATCTGTAACCCGCCCTACTTCAACTCTGGAGAACAGGCGCAGCAAAGCCAAAGAGCCACCGCCAGGCACACCGACAGCTTGGATCATTTAGCGCTTGCCCAGCGTTGTTTCGAGATAACAACCGACGCCGCGACTGCCAGTTTCATCCTACCGACGCCTGAGGGGGAAGGTTTTATCAAGCTTGCCGAGCAATGTGGTTGGTATCTAGCAAAACGCCTTGATGTAAAAACAACAGATAAAAAGCCAGCTAGCCGAATTTTATTCGAGTTATCTAAAGATCCTGCTTGCGAGCAAGATTTGCAGCGCGAATCGCTTACAATTCACCATCAAGGTGGTTATAGCGAAGCATTTATTGCGCTCACTAAAGATTTTTATCTCAAGATGTAGCAAATACCATGTGATCCTAATCACTAATGCTTCTATAATGTCCGACTACTCTTTTTTATCGTCTGCTTTTTGAGGCAGAAACATTTATTGCTTGTGGAGAAACAACAGTGATCAGAACCTTTGCAGAACTCGATCTAAACCAAGAGCTGCTTAAAGCAATTGACGAAATGGGCTACGAACGTCCAACACAGATACAAGCTGAAGCAATCCCACAAGCGTTAGATGGAAGAGACGTTTTGGCTTCTGCGCCAACAGGTACTGGTAAAACAGCATCATTTGTATTGCCAGCACTGCAATACCTACTGGATTTCCCACGTAAGAAATCTGGCCCTGCACGTATGCTTATCCTGACGCCAACGCGTGAGCTAGCAATGCAGATCACCGAACAAGCACGTGAGCTTGCTAAATACACCAGCCTAAATATCTTCACGATCACGGGCGGTGTGATGTACCAAGAGCACGCAGATATCTTAAGTACCACTCAAGATATCGTAGTAGCAACACCTGGCCGTTTGATGGAATACATTGAAGGCGAGCGTTTTGACTGTCGTGCGATTGAATGGCTGGTTCTAGATGAAGCCGACCGCATGCTAGACATGGGCTTTGGTCCTGTTGTTGACCGTCTGTCTGCAGAGTGTCGCTGGCGTAAACAAACTTTACTGTTCTCAGCAACGCTAGAAGGTAAAGGCATTGAAGGCTTCACTGAAGATCTACTGAAAAACCCAGCGGAGATCGATGCGAAATCATCACTTCGTGAGCGTAAGAAGATCACTCAGTGGTACCACCGTGCAGACACAGCAGAGCACAAGCTGAACATCCTAAAGCACGTCATCACAGAGCAAGCTGAGCGCAGCATCGTATTCTTGAAGACGCGTGATCGTCTAGGTGATCTACGAGCTCAACTTGAAAGCGCGCAAATTCCATGTGCGTGGATCCAAGGTGAAATGCCTCAAGATCGTCGTAACAACGCGATTGCTCGTTTCCGTGACGGCTCTGTAAACGTACTACTAGCGACTGACGTTGCTGCTCGTGGTATCGACCTTCCAGACGTAAGCCACGTAATCAACTACGACATGCCACGTACTGCTGACGTATACCTACACCGTATTGGCCGTACGGCTCGTGCTGGTAAAAAAGGTAACGCGGTTTCTATCATTGAAGCGCACGATCAACTAATGATTGAGCGTGTGGCTCGTTACACAGACGAACCAATCAAAGAACGCTTCATCGAAGGCATGCGCCCTACGCATAAGAAAGCGGCCGTGACTAAGAAGAAGAAGCCGAAGAAAGAAGATAAGAAAGCGGTAGAGAAACAAAAAATCGCGAAGAAGAAAAAAATCGCGAAGAAAAAGAAAGCAGCAAAGAAGAAGTAATCTACCAGCTTCAACGATTCAATAAAAAAGCCCCATGCAGTTCGCTGCATGGGGCTTTTCTCTATCTGGTCTGTCTCGGTCTCTAATATTAACTACAGGCTAAAACCGAGAGCTACTCGTTAGCCAAGGACTACTAGTTTTGCTCTTCGCGCTTAAAGACAAGCTCTTTCGCGTTCGACTCTTCTTCAACGAAGTAGTAGCCCGCCGTATCAAACTGGGTCAGCGCCTCAACCGAGTCGATCTTGTTCTCGATGATGTAGCGAGCCATCATGCCACGCGCTTTCTTCGCGTAGAAACTGATCACCTTGTACTGACCGTTCTTGCAGTCTTTGAATACAGGGGTAATCACTTGGCCATCCAAGTTCTTCGGCTTCACGGCTTTAAAGTATTCGTTAGACGCCAAGTTGATCAACACATTGTCGCCTTGAGCATTCAACGCTTCATTCAGCTTGTCTGTGATGATGTTGCCCCAGAACTGGTACAAGTTAGTACCACGAGCATTGGCTAAGCGTGTACCCATCTCTAGGCGGTATGGCTGCATCAAATCTAATGGCTTAAGCAAGCCATATAACCCAGAAAGCATGCGCAGGTGGTCTTGTGCGTAGTCAAAATCTTCATCCGATAGCGTTTCAGCGTCTAGGCCAGTGTATACATCGCCTTTAAAGGCTAGGATTGCTTGGCGTGCGTTGTCTTGGGTAAAGGTCTCGCTCCACTGCTCAAAGCGCGCTACGTTCAACCCTGCGATTTTATCGCTGACTTTCATCAGTGCAGAAATATCTACTGGCGTCAGTTTGCGGCACTCTTCAATCAGCTCAGCAGAGTGTTCAACAAACTCAGGCTGACTAAAGCGTTCCGTCGCTAATGGTGATTCGTAATCAAGTGTTTTGGCTGGAGAAACGACAACTAACATAACTTTACCCTAATCGGTTATCTAACTGGATGCTGCTAGAGTATAGAAAAAACATCAACTTGTCTTTATGACTCTTCCTATTACTTCGATAGGGAGAATGAGCTTCGATAGACAGAATGAGACAAATGACAGGCAAACAAAAAGGCTAAGGTCGAAACCTTAGCCTTTCTAATCACTTTAGGATGAGCCGTTTATCGCTCCAACAAGATTACTTCTTGTTGTTGTCCCAAATACCGTCTTCCAGCTGAGACTTAAGCTCTGGGAAGTCATTCGAATCGAATGTTGGTACTTTACCCGCGTCTAGTTGGCGGTTGTAGTCTTTCGCTAGCTTAATCACGATACCTGATAGCAGGATAATCGCCACCAAGTTAACAATCGCCATTAGGCCCATCGATACGTCAGCCAGTGCCCATACCGTTGGTAACGTCGCTAGAGAACCGAACATAACCATACCCAGAACAACGATACGGAACAGCACTAGGCCCTTCTTGTTGTTGTGCTCAAGGAAGATAAGGTTCGTTTCAGCGTACGAGTAGTTTGCAATGATTGAAGTGAAAGCGAAGAAGAAAATCGCTACCGCTACAAAAATGCCGCCCCATTCGCCCACTTGTGCTGTTAGTGCACGTTGCGTTAGTTCGATACCCGTTACTTCACCGTGTGGTACATACTCACCAGACATCAGGATGATTGCGACTGTTGCTGAACAGATAACAATGGTATCCATGAACACGCCTAGCATTTGCACGTAACCTTGTGATGCTGGGTGCGGTGGGTAAGGCGTAGCAGAAGCTGCTGCGTTTGGCGCAGAACCCATACCCGCTTCGTTCGAGAACAAACCACGTTTGATGCCGTTAATCATCGCTTGTGC
The DNA here is from genome assembly GCF_041471965.1 of Vibrio sp. 10N.261.51.A3. Classification (NCBI taxonomy): domain Bacteria; kingdom Pseudomonadati; phylum Pseudomonadota; class Gammaproteobacteria; order Vibrionales; family Vibrionaceae; genus Vibrio; species Vibrio sp. 10N.261.51.A3. Next base: position 1,724 of record NZ_JBFRPK010000083.1, on the reverse strand, counting down.
GATTGCGTAACCTAGGCCACCCGCTGCTGCTTCTTGCAGACCGAATGCACTCTTGAAGATAAGAGCCAGTACTTCAGGCACTTTCTCGATGTTCGCGAACATCACGTACATAGCGATCGCTAGGTAAGCCAATGCCATGATTGGAACGATGATTTCTGCTGTGCGTGCAATCTTACGGATACCACCGAAGATAACGAACGCAGAGATGATTACGATACCAACACCAACGTAGCTACGCTCAAGGTCGAATGCCGTATTCATTGCGCTTGCAATCGCGTTCGCTTGAACCGCGTTGAATACAAGACCAAATGCAATGATGAGGAAGATAGAGAATAGAACCCCCATCCAACGCATGCCTAGGCCTTTCTCCATGTAGTATGCAGGGCCGCCGCGGTAGTTACCGTCGTTATCACGCGTTTTGTATAGCTGTGCCAGTGTGCTTTCTGCAAACGATGTTGCCATACCTAGCATGGCGATTAGCCACATCCAGAAGATAGCACCAGGGCCACCGGCGGTTAGTGCCACAGCAACACCTGCCATGTTACCTGTACCTACACGAGCAGCAAGACTAGTACAAAGAGCTTGGAAAGAAGAGATACCAGCACTGTCTGCTTTACGGCTGTTTCTAAGAACAGAGAACATGTGGCCGAAATGGCGGAATTGAATGAAGCCTAGTCGTACAGTGAAGTAGATACCCACACCAACCAGTAAGTAAACTAAGATAGATCCCCAAAGGAGATCGTTCATCAAATTGATTAAGTCTGTCACGTGAACCTCGTAATTGAGTTTAAGCACCGATCATGCTTCCTAGCCTTCCTCTTAATCGCCTATGCCTCTGTCAATGTTGTGTCGGCACTCTTGTTATATTCTTGCGGCGATTGAGACTGTAAATGTCGCTTCATGCATCCATTTTACGTATCAGTGTATTTTTTGACGGGCGGATAATGCAGCGAGACGGCCTAAAAATCAATATGCAAATACACTTATATTAAAATGACATTTCACTAATAACACACCTTTTGTTAACACAACTTTCAACAATGCAGCCCAATAAAAGTCACATTATCGGGACATAATATCAACAACAGCCACGGCACTACCCCAACAAGAACACCATCCTATAAAAATGACGTCAGCCTAGGTTTTACAAGGTATAGTGAAGATCTTCGTTTTTTTCTAGGCCAATGAGATCCCTATACCGCACGGTACCATGTGCACTTCAATGCATTGTAGTCAAAACGCTATTCCATTCGCACAATGAATTAACATTCAATAACCCCCAATTTAATCGTTTACTTAGGTTTGTTTGCCTGTTTTTTATACATAATAATTCTCACAATGTGTGAGCATGCATAAGAAAATAGAACAAAAGCTTCATGGATTTGAAACAAATGAGAAACAAATCAAAGTTATTGTGAACCTAAATATGATATTTATTGGTTCGTAAGAACTAGTCCCACGGAAGGAGATATGGCTTATGGATAGCTTTCAATTCGATGAAGTATCAGAACTAGAAATGCCTCGTGTAACTCAAAAATCACGCTCGAAACCACTCAAGCGTAAGTGGCGTGAAATCGAAGCCATCAACGATCGTAGGCAGCTTGAGAAAGAGCTGAGAGAGATGAACCTAGGTCTTGATTTTAGCCTTGACGATATAAAACTTTAATCAGCACGATAAGAAATCAGATAGCAAAAGGCACCTATATAGGCTGTCTCTTATACAC
>NZ_JBFRPK010000082.1:1359-28800 GCF_041471965.1 Vibrio sp. 10N.261.51.A3 | reverse complement strand
GCCTCCTCCTACTCGATTTTAAATTAAGCTCATTGAGCTACTTGTTCACGTAGTCTTTGAATTTCTGCTTGGTTTCAGCATCCGCTTTTTCGTACCAGAAATAGAGCATCTCTTCAGCTGTATTTGCTGCATTTCCGTCAATCTTTGTTGGAAGCGTTACCGGTTGTGCGACAGCAGCTGCTACGCCCGCGCTAGAACCTACTGTAAGTGCAGCGATGCCGCCTTTCTGGTTGTACTCCTTCGCTTCTTGCGGGTACTTACGACCAATCTGCATGCCATCTTTGATAAGTTTGTCTTGCTTAACACTGATTGCATTTTGGTTTTCATCAACCAGTTTCCAATCTAAGTTTTGAAGGCCTTTTTTCGCTTCGTTGGTGTTACGGAACTTAGGCATGTCAAACGTCAATGCTGTGTCTGTCGCATCAAAAGTAGCAATAATGGTATCGCTATCGACAAACTCTCGGTCGTTACCTTGGCTGAAAGCCAGTTGATATTTGAAAACGATTTGGTTTACGCCATCTGGAACGGTGATCGTTTTGCTCGAAGAGAAGAAACCACCGTCAAGATCGGGTTTAGCCTCATTAACAGCTAAGACTTCGACTAAAGCATCTGCGCTAGAAGGAACTTCAATTGTTACGTCAGCTAACACTTGTGGCGCTGCGATAATTGTGGAAAGCAGCGCGATGGATTTTAATGTTTTCATAATCATACAGTTGTTTAGGTGAGTAGTTCTACACTCGCATGCATAAAGAAGTATTTCAAGTTGCCTTGTCTCGATTTGGAAAAATTCACCGAAACTTAACCAAAGCCTAGTTTTTGAACGTGTCGATTGTATGGTTTCTGTGCGAGTGAGGGCGTGATCTTGAACTTTCCTCTGTCACGTCATCATCGACGTCCAGTGAGGCTTGAGGAGAAGGTAAAGAGATATAAATAGGAATAATTGCCGCCACCCAAATGGTATAGATGGTAATGACTCGGTTGAAGGCGACAAACCAGGTTTCGCTGCCGCTACCAGATAAGTAGTAACCCAATAAGGTAAGTAAGGTGCAGCCAATAGCCCACATCACGGCTGATAGTGGATCTTTCGTTGTGGCTGCGAGCAAGACTATCGTTATGTAGGGCACGGCCATGGCAATGCCCAAAGGAACATGACAGTCGACCACAAAAATGATTGTGGCACCGAGTGCTAAGAATAAATGTGGCCAGTGCTAGGTAAATTTACATTCCATATCATATGACACCTTCTTTTACCCCGTTTTTCGTTGCTGATGGAGTTTGTGTATTAATCGTGTTGCTTGATGGCTGTTGACTATCAAGCGATTGATGAGTTGCTGAAGTAATTCAGCCTCGGGCATGATGTGCTTCTCCGTTACCTTCTCAGCTTCGGTTGCGAGCTCGAATACTTCACTCATTTCATACCTTGATGCAATCGCTTTAACCGCCTTTAATGTTCTGGATAGATCATCTTGCTTGGCATCCGAAAATAGCTCTATCAACTCATCGATTTCGTTTTCTAGCTCATCAACGAGAGAAGTTAAGCATTTGAGTTTCTCGTCTGTTTTAAGCTCATCGTTAGTTAAAAATTGGCTACGCGACAGTTCTTCCTCTGTGAGTGGCAATTTGTTCTTAGGGTGACGCGTTAACATCGTGATGTTACTTTTTTCCTTGTTTGGAAGATTGTGTGTGTTAACGGAGTGATGGCGGTTGACCTCAAACTGTTGGTGAAACTCGTTGATGGCGTTTTGTAAGCTGTTTTTCTGTAACGGTTTGGTGAGAACGAAATCTGCACCTGATTCGATGAATTCATCGTGGGCCTCTTTGAATACATCGGCGGTACATGCAAAAACAACCGTAGTCAGCTTGAGTTCGCCACGGATTTTTTGAATCGCTTCAATACCGCTCATGTTGGGCATATGGTTGTCCATTATGATGAGGTCGTATTGATTTGATGCCAGTTTATCGAGTGCTTGCAAGCCGTCGTAGGCGTTCTCAACCGTTAAGTTTATCGACTCACAGAACTTCCTAATCACCATTGCGTTGATCTTGTTATCTTCGACTAACAATACTGAGAAGTCATCGAGAGTCTCATTGGTTTTGGTTGGCGTTTGGTCGATGACTTGTTCTTCAAGCTCATGCATTTCTAACGGCAAAGAGATCTTAAATTGAGTGCCCAAACCAAGCTGGCTGGAAACCTTAATTGTTCCGCCCATCAGTTCGACTAACTGTTTGACAATGGAAAGCCCTAATCCTGTTCCGCCAAACTTACGAGTCGTTGAGAGTTCGGCTTGTTCGAATGCCGTGAATATATGGTCGATCTTGTCTTCTGCTATACCAATACCCGTATCCGTCACTAAAATATTCACGCTTGGTGGGGTAGTCGGTGCAATCAAGAATTCCACTTCAACCTTTCCTGACTCAGTAAACTTGACTGCGTTGCCTGCTAAGTTAAATAAGATCTGACGTGTACGTGCAGAGTCACCAATCAACTGAATATTGGTAGGAATGTTATCTTTAATGATAAAAGCGAGGCCTTTGTCTTCTGCAAGAGGTGTCAATGTTTTATCAAGGTGTGTCACGACGTCGGTGACAGAGAACGGGCTGTATTCCAACTCCATCTTGCCTTGCTCCACCTTAGAAAAATCAAGAATGTCATTCAATATGGTGACGAGATGCTGACCAGAGTCAATGATGATTTGGGCGTGTTTACGAGTATTCTCGCTGTGTGAATCCTCCTTGATTATCTGAGCGATGCCTAATACGCCATTCATTGGGGTGCGTAACTCGTGGCTCATGGTAGCGAGAAAGAGAGATTTTGCTTCGCTGGCTTTTTCTGCTTTGTCTGCGGCTTCTTGATAGGAGAGGTTGTTTCTTTTGAGTTCGAAGACTCGAAAAATAAACATGGTGAATGAGAACGCTAAAGTCAGCAACGCCAAAACGATAATAAGCTTAACGATGATACTTTTAAGTTGGTCTTGCAGATCGGTAAACTCATGCTCAATATGTTCAATATACTCCATGCTGTGTGCTGAAAGTACTTGAGATAACAGCTGACTTTGTTGTTGGTTGAGTTCGGTAAACGTTTTATAAAGGTTCGCCAGCTCGGAGTTAACACCTGAATGGTTAATTTCGATTCCCCCAACCAACACACTCGCAAGAAGCGCGCTTTGAATGTCGATATTTGCGTTGTTTATCTCAGCATCAGTTGAGTTGCTCTCTGTGAGTTGTAGAGTCAAAGATTGCAAAATAAACTGACGAGCCACACTAAGTCCTACTAGGTTGTCTAGCGTATCTAAGTTCGACATTGAAGCATCGTAAAAGCGATCCAATAATTGCGCTGTCGGTAAGTGTTTAAAGAACGTAGAGTGAATATTCTCGCTTTGATAACTTTCTCTGAGTAGTTGCAACTCTCTTTCTAAAGCAACCAAATCTGCAGACATTTGATAAGGGTTGGAAATACCCGCAAGCGCTGCATTGGTGATATGATCACGCATTTCTAATACTTCATGGCCTAACTGCCGAATAGGCACTCCATATTCGGTGACCTTTTCATGCTCGGAGTAGGTCAGCATAATAAAGCTAATTAAGCCGATGAAAAGCGATACAAACAGTAGAAATATGAGTCTGATCTTATTCATTTTCAAACTCCATTAACATTTGAGGACGGTTACCGGTTAGGGATTCGAGGAAGACTTTAATATCGTTTATGGTCTGTTTTTCAAACGTTTTACCGAGTTGGCTTTCACCCATGATTTTGATCGCTTCTTCGAGTGTGGCTGTTTGGCCGTCATGAAAATAGGGTGCAGTGATCGCCACGTTTCTTAAGCTAGCAACACGAAATAGATGCTTATCTTGTGGTTGCGCGGTAAACATAAAGCGACCTTGGTCTTCACTTCGTTCGGTTCCTGTTTTCGATAACCCGAAGTAACCAAATCGCATCACCATGCCCCCACCAATGTTGGTACCTTGGTGGCAACGAATACAGCCTTCTTCTTGAAAGGTTTCCCAACCTCGTTTGGCGGTTTCAGAAAGTGCTGCGTTGTCACCTTGTAAATACAGGTCGAAAGGGGCATTTGGTGTGGTCAAACCCTGCATAAATTCAATAAGAGCAGCCTTAATTGAAGCTTCGTCAATGGGCGTTGATTGTTCTTGGAATAAGTCGATGTAAGTTTTCGATTGAGACACATAATCCGTAATATGTTGCCAGTTTGAATCCATTTCATCGACGTTGTGCACTGGGCCATCAATTTGATCGCCGAGATTATTCACCCGACCATCCCAGAAGAACCGATAGTTAAAGACTGCGTTAAAAACGGTGAGTGAATTTCTCATCCCTGCGCCGTTTACGCCAATCGAAACTGGAATCACCTCTGCGCCGTTGGTTTGCAGGCTATGACAACTTTCACAGCTCACACTGCGGTTAGAAGAAAGGTTCGGGTCTTTAAATAGCACCCAACCAATTTTGGCCAGTTCATGATTTATCTCGGGAGAGTTTGGAATCGGGGATATGGGTTGGCTTGAAGCGACGGTTTTATGTGCGTGCTTTTCTTCTGAATGTGCGGAGTGCCCTGAAGAGTGAGAGTCATCATGATCGCTTTCATGGGCGTGATCTTCTTGGTGTCCGAACGAGGTGTGCATTTTTGAAGAGGCCGCGTCATAAACTAGCATAGCGACTGAAACGACAATGACAGTGATGCTTATTCCTGCTAAATATGGCGTTTTCATAACATTAGTCCATCTAGTTTGACAATTATGGCAACTCAGAATCCTTCTGATATCACCTTCATTTTACTTTCCAATGATAGGTGTTATTTATAAAGCTAGTTGCGCATATGTGATGTTGCAAGACAAGTGGTAGGAAATTAAATCGCTTAGGCGGTTATCTAGCGGGGATTGATAGGGAGGTCTAGTCAGAATTGAATGAAGCTCTTTCAAATGAAATCAAGCCGAATGGCGTTAAACGAAGAAAGCCGTGGTAACTCAAGTGAGTTATCACGGCTTTCGTACTCGATTATGTACTTACTATAAATCTTAGTTAAATACACATCTATACAGTTTGCATCGCCTAGATAGGCTTATTTAGCTTGCGCTGCTGCCGCTTCTAGTTGCTTAAGTTTACCTTGAAGCATGTATGCATTCTGGTTGAAGTTACCTGGGTTCAGTACTTGGCTATTCTGCATAGGGTAATCTGGTAGCGTCGTCATAAACTCTTGAACCTGATTTCCTACTGGAACGAATAACCACATGTTGTCTGCCATCCAGCGTAGGTACATACCAGACTCGTGCGGTGCTTTCTCGAATGGGTCAGCACGTAGGTGAACAACTTGAGGCCAGTTTGGTTGGAAACGAACTGCATCCACAATGTTACCATCCATCACAGCAAACGAAATCTTGAAGTCATTCCAACGTACTGCGTTTAGCTCAGCGTTAGCAGAGAAGTAAAGCATGCTGTCACGAGGGCCTTTCTCTTCTTTACCTTGGAAGTAAGGCAGGAAGTTGTAACCATCTAGGTGTACGCGCCAGTTTTTACCGTTGTAAGTTGCACCTTTGTCAGATGCTAGCTTCTCAACCACTTTATCATCACCAGCGGCTGCTAGTAGAGTAGGAATCCAGTCTTGGTGGCCCATGATATCGTTGATTTTAGTTCCAGGTTTGATAGTCCCAGGCCAGCGAACTAGCTGAGGCACACGCATACCACCTTCGTAAGTTGTACCTTTCTCACCGTGGAAGTAAGTTGCGCCGCCATCAGGCCAAGAAACCGTTTCAGCACCGTTATCGGTAGAGTAAATTACGATAGTGTTGTCAGCGATTTTTAGTTCATCCAGCTTGTCTAGAAGCACACCAACATGGTCATCATGCTCTAACATACCATCAGCATAAATACTGATACCTGACTTACCTTGGTATTTCTCTTGTAGGCGAGTCCACACGTGCATACGAGTGGTGTTGTGCCAGATGAAGAATGGTTTGTCAGCTTTTACCGCTTTTTCCATGAATGCTAGAGATTCTTCTAGGAACTCTTCATCCGCATGCTCCATACGCTTACGCGTCATTGGGCCAGTATCTTCAATCTTACCGTCAGCAGTAGACTTGATTACACCACGAGGGCCGTAGTTCTTACGGAACTCTGGGTCTTTAGGGTAGTAATATGTTTCAGGCTCTTCTTCTGCATTTAAGTGGTATAGGTTACCGAAGAACTGGTCAAAGCCGTGGTTCGTTGGAAGGTGTTTGTCTTGGTCACCCATATGATTCTTACCAAACTGAGCGGTCATGTAGCCCTGTTCTTTTAGAAGGTCTGCAATCGTTGGAGCCCAATCAGGGATACCGTGGTCCGAACCTGGCATACCGATAGTCAATAGACCAGTACGGAAAGGTTCTTGACCTGTTAGGAATGCAGCACGACCAGCAGTACACGATTGTTGACCGTAGTGGTCAGTAAATAGTGCGCCTTCGTTAGCAATACGGTCGATGTTAGGTGTTTCGTAACCCATCATACCGTTGTTGTATGCACTGATGTTGAATACACCAATGTCATCACCCCAGATAGCAAGAATGTTTGGTTTTTCTGCTGCTGTTGCCGCTGAAGAAGCTGCTAATAAGCCAACACCTAATGCTAGTTTATTAATTTTAGTACCCATAAGGACTCCGATTCACTTTTAAGATTAATGCGTTAGAACAACGCATCGATGAGCAAATGTTATTCTCAAAATTCCGTTACGTCCTTTTATAGTGCTTATAACCAATCGTTATGATGCTTAGGTAACCTATTGATTAATATCAGCTCCAGTGGGTACGTAGAATAAAGCCTTAGTTTGTATGTGTGATCCTTATCATGTTTGTTGGCGTAAACCTTATCGATGATTTCTGTATCCGTATCTCAATAAAAATGACAAAAAGATTAATAGCTTAGGGAATCTCGCGCATGTGTAAAAAATGGACTATACGTTGTAGGGCAGGATGCAAATAACTTACGAAGAGGTTTCTATGACAGCGAAATATGGCGCTAAACGTCGATTAGCGATTTTGGGTACAGCGATGATGGCCGCGTCCAGCGCCACTTTTGCGGCTGAAAAGCCAAATATATTGGTTATTTGGGGGGACGATATTGGTCAATCCAATGTGAGTGCATACACCTTCGGTCTCATGGGTTACAAAACCCCGAATATTGATAGCATCGCGAAAGAAGGGATGATGTTTACGGACTATTACGCAGAGCAATCTTGTACTGCGGGTCGCTCTACCTTTATCACGGGACAAAGTGTATTACGAACGGGTTTGAGTAAAGTAGGTTTGCCGGGCGCAGACATTGGCTTACAAGCAGAAGACGCGACAATCGCAGAAATGCTGAAACCTATGGGTTACATGACAGGTCAATTTGGTAAAAACCACCTTGGCGATAAAGATGAATTCCTTCCAACAGCACACGGGTTTGACGAATTTTTTGGCAACCTTTACCACCTAAATGCTGAAGAAGAACCAGAGAATGAAGATTACCCAACCGATCCTGAGTTTCGTAAGAAATTTGGCCCTCGTGGTGTCATTAAGTCATTCGCTGATGGCAAGATTGAAGATACCGGTCCACTGACGCGTAAGCGTATGGAAACGGTTGATGAAGAAACACTAGACGCGGCACTTGATTTTATGGATCGCGCAGTGAAAGCGGACAAACCATTCTTCGTGTGGTGGAACGCGACACGTATGCACTTTAGAACGCACGTGAAAGCCGACAGTAAAGGCGTAACTGGTGTCGGTAACTACGCTGATGGTATGGTTGAGCACGATCGACACGTTGGGCAACTATTGAAGCAAGTGGATGAGTTGGGTATCAAAGACAACACGATTGTTTTCTACTCAACGGATAACGGCCCTCACATGAACTCTTGGCCTGATGCGGGTACAACCCCGTTCCGTGGTGAGAAAAACACCAACTGGGAAGGCGCATACCGTGTACCAGCAATGGTTCGTTGGCCTGGTAAGATTGAACCAGGAACCGTATCTAACGAAATTATGCACCATATGGACTGGATGCCAACCTTCGTTGCCGCCGCTGGTGATGACCAAATCAAAGAGAAACTACTCAAAGGTCATACTGCCGGTGATAAAACATTTAAGGTTCACTTAGATGGTTATAATTTCCTTCCTTACTTAACCGGTGAAGAAGAGAAAGGCCGTCGTTCGGAGATCTTCTACTTTACCGATGATGGTGATTTAGCGGCGCTTCGTTACAACCAATGGAAAGCGGTGTTCATGGAGCAGCGTGCAACGGGTACCATGCAAATTTGGGCTGAACCGTTCGTGACGTTACGTCTTCCTAAGCTGTTTAACCTGCGTATGGACCCATACGAAAACGCAGACATTACATCGAATACATACTACGATTGGTTGTTAGACCATGCTTATATGTTCGTTCCAGCACAGGCGTATGTCGGCAAGTTCCTAGAAACCTTTGCTGAATACCCGCCACGCCAAAAAGCCGCGAGCTTTAGCTTGGATCAGGTAATGGAAAAACTTCAGGAATCTCATAACAAGTAAGTGATTGTTTGAGTGAAACTGAACAGATTGAAGAGCTCTTAGGAGCTCTTTTTTTATGCGCATACCGATGAGTAAATCCCGGTCGTGAATATGAGTCACAACTATCGAGCTCATTGCCACTAAATAATTGTAAATTCGTTGTTTTTACGTCTACCTTATTAAGCATAAGGATGTATAAAAACAAGGAATGTTATGTCTGCATGGTTGTGCTCACTGGTAAACGGATTGAAACACCAGCGAGTCGCAGTATTATCCGCAATCTTGTCTTCACTGATGTTGTCGCTGTTCAGTCTGAACGCCTATGCCAACGAGCAAGACCCTAATATCAACTCTGATATTTCAAAGGCCAGCTATGTCGGTTCGGAAGCATGTGTTGATTGTCATAGTGAAGAAGTCGCAGCGTGGGAGGGCTCTCATCATGATATGGCGATGAAGCACGCTACAGACGAATCTGTATTAGGCGATTTCAACGATCAAACATTCACTCATGACGGTAAACCCAACCGATTTTTCCGCAAGGGCGAAGAGTTCTGGGTCAATATTGAAGGGCAAGACGGCCACTTTAAAGATTACAAAATCAGCTATACCTTTGCCTTTGAACCACTACAACAATACATGGTTGAATTTGAAGACGGCCGTGTACAGTTGATTCCTTTCGCTTGGGATTCTCGCACTGAGGGCGAAGGCGGTCAACGCTGGTTTCACCTCTATCCTGATACCACCAACACCGATGAATTCTACTGGACCAATAGCGGTCAAAACTGGAACTTCATGTGTGCTGATTGCCATTCAACGAACCTAGAGAAAAACTACGACAGCGCGAGCAACACTTATAATACTACTTGGTCGGAGATCAATGTCGGTTGTGAAGCGTGTCATGGCCCTGCAAGCGAGCACGTTGAACAGGCCTTGTTAGCAAATAAACAGAAAGCCAAAGCTAACGGTGGAAAGGATGCTCCAGTCTCGGCGCATTATGGTTTTGACCGCGACTTGTCGAAGTCGGTCAAAGAGTGGATCTATCAAGAGGGTAATTCAACCCTGCAACCAAAAGACATCATCCATACTAATCAAGTTCAAACCTGTGCTCAATGCCACAGCCGTCGTACTCAGTTAAATGAAACGGGTGATCACGTTAACGGGTCTTTCTTTGATAAGTATCGCTTGAGCTTGATTACCCCAGAGCTTTACCACAACGATGGTCAAATCTACGATGAAGATTACGTTTACGGATCTTTCCTTCAATCCGTGATGGCTGAAAAAGGCGTCACATGTACTAACTGCCACGATCCTCATACCGCTGAACTAAAAATTGCGGAAGAAGCCGTGTGTAGCCAATGTCATATTGCATCAGAATACACGCCTGAAAAGCACACATTCCACGAAGCGAATACTGAAGCTTCACAATGCACGACTTGTCACATGCCAGAGACGACTTACATGGAGGTCGACCCAAGGCGTGACCACAGTTGGCATATCCCACGTCCTGATATTAGCCAACACATTAAAACGCCGAACGTGTGCACTAGCTGTCATGCAGATCAAACCGACCAGTGGGCAGATAAGCAAATCGGTGAGTGGTTCCCAGATTCTAAGTATCGTAATCAGCAGCACTTTGCCGTTGCCTTTTATGCTGACTCGATAGGGCACAGAGGTGCAGAGGATGCGTTGGCATACTCGGCTCAGGACTCTAGCTTAAGCAATATCATTCGTGCATCGAGCTTAGAACGTTTGGGCGGTAATACGGGTAAGAATACGCTTATTTCGCTGGCAAGAGCGGTGAAACATGATGATGAAATGATCCGTTTGGGTGTTGTACAAGGCTCGTCTGGTTTCCCATTCACTGACCGTTGGCAAATTCTAGAGCCGCTACTGAAAGACCCTGTATTGTCGATTCGTTCAGAAACCGCAGGCGCATTAGTGCGTTATTGGGGAGAAATGAACCCTCTGCAGAAAGACCAAATCAAGCCTGCATTAGAAGAGTACATTGAAATACAGCAATTTAATGCCGACAGAGGATTTGGACGTACTAACCTAGGCAACGTTTACCGAGATTTAGGCCAGCACGACAAAGCGATTGAGTTTTATCTAGGCGCTATCGAGATTGAGCCTTATTTCGAAAACAGCTACGCCAATTTAGCGGATTTGTATCGAGCGCAAGGTAACGAGGCAAAAGCGTTGTCGACCTTGAAGCAAGGTATTGAAGCTCAGCCTAAATCGAGTGTTTTGCCATACAGCACAGGATTGTCTCTGCTTCGTGTGAAAGATTACGAACAAGCAACGGACTACCTTAAACAAGCCGCTGAAACTGCGCAAACCGACCCTCAATATTGGTATGTGTACGGATTGGCTTTGGAAAAATCGGATGTGCTTGCGGCAAGTCAATCACTGCATAAGGCTTACCAATTTAGCCGCAACCCACAGCACCTGTATGCCCAGTGTGAAGTGTTGGCGCGAAACAGTCATATACCGGGCGTACCAAAGGCGTTTGAGCAATGTATTTCATCATTGAGCAAAGTGGCACCGCCGGAAGCCATTAACCAATTGAAAGCTAGGTTTAAATAAAGCGATGAGGTGAGCTTGGCTATCGAGCTTGCTGCTTATTCCGCTTGTAACCAATTATCGCGTTTATAACTGTTTATCATGTGTATAACTAATAGTTATGGGGCTTGTGAGTAGGATGTACGCAGCCAGATTGAATTAAGGGAAGACCTATGAACCATGCGCAACAAGCAATAAACCAACTGATTGAACAAACAGAGAAAAGTGTTATCGGTCAGAGCCACGTCGTTCGGGCTCTGGTGATAGGGTTATTGACTAATGGACATGTGCTTCTTGAGGGGCTTCCCGGTACTGCGAAAACTCGCTCAGTAAAATCGCTGGCGAATCTACTGAACACCAGTTTTGGTCGAATTCAGTTTACTCCTGACCTGCTGCCGTCAGATGTGACGGGTACGGAGGTGTATCAAGAGCTTGATGGCAAGCCGCAACTGCATTTCCAACCGGGTCCTATTTTCAACAGCATTGTTTTAGCCGATGAAGTGAACCGTGCGCCTGCAAAGGTACAAGCGGCTCTGCTTGAAGCTATGGCGGAAGGCACGATAACCGTGGGCGGCCAAACTCACATCCTTCCTGACTTGTTCATGGTATTGGCCACTCAAAACCCAGTTGAACAAGAAGGTACTTATCCGCTACCTGAGGCGCAAATGGACCGTTTCATTATGAAAGTGACGGTCGACTACCCAGAAGACGAAGCGGAACGTGACATCATTCGACTGGTGCGCAGTGAGGAGTTGGGTAGCGAAACCAGTTCAGAATTAGTCACTCCACAACATATTGAACCTGAGTTGGTACTTGAGGCACGCCGACAACTTCCAGACATTGCCGTTTCCGATTTAGTTGAGAACTACATTGTGGCCTTGGTCATGGCAACTCGTAAGCCAGAGCGTTACCCAGAATCAAACTTGTCTAAATGGATTGAGATTGGCTCAAGCCCGCGTGCTTCCATTGCGTTGGATAAATGTGCACGCGCTTATGCGTGGTTACAAGGGCGTGACCATGTCACGTTAGATGATGTGCGAGCGATGCTACCTACCGTATTAGGCCACAGATTCTCACTTTCTTATGATGCATTGGCCGATGGCGTTGACCATCAAAGAGTGGTTGAAGAACTGCTTGATAATGTTGAGATCGGATAATTAGGGGGCGTCATGGCGAAGCCAACACAAGCTCCCAAATCGCAAGGCCTTGATCCACGACTGTATTGTGATTATTCAAGGTTAGTGCGAATTCAGGCTCAAGCTGAGTCGTTTTCACTGTTACCTCATTTAAAAGCGGGCAGCGTACTTTCGGGCAGACATAACTCTTTGTTCCGTGGTCGTGGTTTGAACTTCGAAGAATTACGTCATTACCAATTGGGTGATGATATCCGTAATCTCGATTGGAAAGTTACGATGCGAACGGGTAAGCCTCATGTTCGTAGCTATACCGAAGAGAAAGACCGTAATGTGATGATCTGTGTCGATCAGCGCAGTTCGATGTTCTTTGCGTCTCAAAACACCATGAAATCTGTTGTGGCTGCCGAAGTGGCGGCATTGTGTGGATGGCGAGTGCTGAAAGATGGTGATCGTGTCGGCTTCGTTTTGGCCTCGCACCAAAAACTGTTTCATACCAAAGCTCAACGTTCTCAATCTGATTTGTTGGCTCAGCTAAAACATCTTACCAAGGCTAATCAAAGCTTAGGTGTCAGTGTGAGCGATAGCGAAGGTGTTGGATTTAGCCAGTGGATTGAACTGATAAAACGAATGAGATTAAAGCAATCGACCTTAATCTTTATTAGTGATTGGCGAGATTGCCAAGAGCAACATCTTGACCGACTAAAGCAACTGCAACAACACAACGACATCTTAGCCATTATGGTCACCGATCCATTAGAACAATCATTGCCTCAAGATCTGGCAAGCGCAAACTGGGTGGTGGGTGATGGTCGCTTTCAACTTAATCTGGATAGCCAATCTAAGGTTAACCTCGCAAGTGAAAGCCTTGCCCAAAAAGCGGCACTTCAGAAACTGTCCCTTGCTAAATTGATGGCGATGAAAAACCTCCCTTATATAGAATTAGACACGTCGGGCAATCACATATCACAGCTGCAGAAACTAGTGGGAGGGCGCTAAATGGCTGTTGAACATACGCCTCCAAGTACTTATATCCTTCGCGACCTACATGATGTCGCCATTCCTGACAGTGTGAGCTGGGCTCCTCAAACGATCGGCTGGAAGATCCTTGGCGTTATTCTGTTATTGGTCGCTATCTATCTGGCTTATCGCTTGGCGTTAAGGTGGTGGAATAACCGTTATCGCGAAGAAGCGCTTCAAGAACTCATGGTACTGGATGCAAGAGACAAGAACTCAACCGAACGAACCTTTAAAGTCCTCAAAGTGGTGCTTCGTTACCTAGACAGCAGTAATGCCAAGTTGTTTGGCCAAGCTTATGTGAACCGTTTGAACGCTTATCTGCCTGTTAGCGCCAACACGAGTGAAAACAGCAATGCGTTCTTTGCCGATGAAGTTTCGGAATTATGGATGCAAAGCCTAATTGACCCTAATGTGCGTTTGAGCTTTGAACAGCGTTTAGAGGTAATTCAAACCGCGATGATGTGGCTAAAACTTCATAAAGCCGATGTACAAACAAAACCGAATGTACAAGCAACAACAGAGGGGCAAGATAATGTTTGATAGTTTATCTGCCAGCTTTGAGTTCGCGCATCCATTGTGGTTTGTCGCGTTACCATTGCCTCTGTTGGTCTACTTGGCTGTGCCTGCTTATCGCACTAAACAAATGGCCATTAAGGTGCCATTTTTCAGTGAGTTGGTAGAAGCAATAGGCGAGGCGCCATCCGAGGGTGCAAGCCAGTTAACACCAAGCTGGTGGCAACGCACCACATTGATTATTACTTGGGTATTAGTGGTTTGCGCGTTAGCTAAACCAACCATCTTAGGTGAGCCACAAGTTCGTGAACAATTGGGCCGTGATGTCATGGTGGTTGTCGATTTGTCGGGCTCAATGGCGGAGCAAGATTTTACGTCTAAACAAGGGGATAAAATCTCGCGTTTAGACGCAACTAAAGAGGTGTTAGCTGATTTTGCGAAAACCAGAAAAGGTGACCGACTCGGTTTGATCTTGTTTGGTGATGCAGCGTTTGTACAAACGCCATTTACCGCGGACCAAGATGTATGGCTTGAACTGCTTAATCAAACCGATGTCGCGATGGCAGGGCAAAGTACGCACTTGGGCGATGCAATTGGCTTGGCGATCAAGGTGTTTGAACAAAGTGAAAAGCAAAGTGCTGCCGTTCAAGATTCAAACGTCGACACCAACGAAAAAGAGAAAGTCGTGATCGTATTAACAGACGGTAATGATACAGGAAGTTTTGTTGAGCCTATCGATGCCGCAAAAGTCGCCAAGGCTAAAGGCGTTCGAATTCACGTTATTGCGATGGGCGATCCGCAAACCGTTGGAGAGGTTGCTCTGGATATGGAAACCATCAAGCGTGTCGCTCAAGAGTCAGGTGGCGAAGCCTTTGAAGCGCTTAACCGCGACGAACTGACCAAAGCCTACGCTCAAATCGGTGAACTAGAACCACAGTTATATGAAAGTACCACTTATCGTCCTAAACAGGGGCTGCACCATTACTTAATGGCGATTGTTGTTGTGATGTATCTGACTGCCTTTAGTCTGGCGACTTTACGTAGAAGGTCACTTTTGGCTTCTAAAACTAAAAAATTGAAAGGAGAGGATGATGCCTGATTCTCTCACTCTACAACAGTTATTCACCCAGTTTCATTTTATCCGACCTTTGTGGTTGTTGGCCTTTATTCCGATGTTCTTTCTGTTATGGGTTCGTTGGAGAGAAGAGACCAAACCAACGTGGAAAGACATTCTACCTGCACACTTACGTGATGCATTGACGATTGGCGAAACAGGCTGGCGCAAGCAACTGCCGTTGAAGCTATTGGTGGTAATTGTGACTAGCGCCATCATTATCTGTTCTGGCCCAACATGGCAGCGTGAGGCTTCGCCTTTTGGTGAAGACAAAGCGTCGATGTTGGTTGTGCTTGATAACAGTGAATCCATGCTCGCTAAAGACTTACCACCGAGTCGCTTGGAACGATCTAAGCAGAAGATTAGAGACTTATTAGCAGCTCGCAAAGGCGGTAATACGGGCTTAGTGGTTTATGCAGGCAGCGCACACGTCGCGATGCCCGTCACTCAAGACAGCAAGGTATTCGAACCGTTTCTAGCGGCTATCACACCCGATATCATGCCGGTATCAGGTAAGTCAGCAGAAGAAGCACTGCCATTGATTAATCAGCAACTGTCTGGTGAGTTAGGCTCTTCTGTACTGCTGGTATCAGATGGTGTAAACCCAAGCACCATTAGGGCGTACGAGAGTTTCTTTAACGACAATCCGTATCAGTTGCTCATTCTAGCCGCAGGAAATAGCAATGTGGTGAGCGATAACCCTGTCGACCTAGATTCACTGCGTAGCTTAGCGAGCAAGACGGGCGGACGAGTGGTTGAGGTGACCGTTGATGATTCGGATATCCAACAACTGAACAGAGCGGTTGAAAGAAACATGCAGCTCAACGGCGAATCTTCAATGCCTTGGAAAGACATGGGCTATGGCTTGCTTATCCCAATGGCGATTATCATGTTGCTATGGTTCAGAAAAGGCTGGCTGGTGCAGTGGTGTGTCGTTGGTTTGATGATCACAAGCAGCATGTATTTACCAGACACTTTGGCGAAAACAGTCAACTTAACCGCTGAGAAACCCGTGTTGGTGGAGTCGTTTACAGCTTTGGATAAGACCACTCAATGGTGGTGGGACTTATGGCTAACGCCCGACCAACAAGGTCAACGTTTGTTGAACCAGAAAGAGTACCTTCAAGCTGCCAAACATTTTACTGACCCAATGCGAAAGGGCGCGGCTTATTACTATGCTCGTGATTTTAAGCTCGCTCACAGTGCGTTTTTGCAAACCAAAACTGACCTTGGTTTGTACAATGCAGCGAGTGCGTTAGCTAGGCAGCGTGAATACCTTGCCGCACGAGACCTCTTGAAATCATTAAGTGAGAAAGAGGATCTGTCACCAGAACTAAGAACGGATGTGGAGAACAATCTTGCTGTGCTTAGTGGAATTGTCGAAGAGGTAAACCGAACCAGTGAAAGCCAGTCTGGAACCACAGATGGCCCTGAAGAATCTTTAGAACTCGAAGACGATCAGCCGCGAACGGGTGATGGCGCTGAAGAAGAAACGGTAGCGGAATTGATGCTTAAGGAAACACTTAACGCGAATGAGATTTTGGGCAGCCAAGAGCTTGCCGACAAGTGGTTAAAGCGAGTAGAAGCCGATCCTAAGTTCTTCTTGAAATCCAAATTCCAAATTCAGTTAAGAGATCCTGCGCCTTCCATCGAACAAGCGTCAAAACAGGAGCAAACGCAATGAGTCGATATGATTTAGCTCTTGAAGCGATTCAATCAAAGAGAGTGCGATTCAGATCCCATAAGTGGCTACTGTCGATGATTCTTATATTGAGTTGGTTTTTTCCTTTTGTTGCTTCTGCTACAGATATCTTCGACCTCCAAAAAAGTGGTGACGTTGAGCTTATCGCTTGGGTAGGGGAAAAGCCAAAGTCAGGCGATAAGATAACGCAGACTAAAGTGAGCGTTAATGAGCAGGTAATTCTGAACATTGAGGTGGCGACGCCGCGTTGGTTAACGGGAGGGACTCGAATCGGCAGTATCGAAATCCCTAACGTTATCGCTAAGCAGCGTAACCAACTCGCGACGAACTACACAGAAAGAGTCGGTGGTACTACATGGTCACGTCAGCGTTGGGAAGTGACGCTTTATCCGATGACTTCCGGTGAGTTTGTTATTCCAACCGTACCGGTTCGTATCCAAGTTTCTGCTCCTGATGGTTCAAACGTGGGCGGTACGCTTTACACGCAGCCGATTAAGTTTGAAGCTTCGTTGCCTTCAGGTTTACTCGATAATGAAACGCCTTGGTTTTCTGCGACAGAAGTAGATATAGAGCAGCAATGGCAACGCTCAAGTGAAGAGCTAAAAGTTGGCGATGCTATTACTCGAACTATCACGATTAAGGCAAAAGACAGCTTTTCTGTGTTGCTGCCAGATGTGCTAACCAATAAGTCCACTAAGCAGTTCCAAGCTTACCCACAGCCCAACCGTTTGGATGACACTCAAGAACGTGGTGATTATCGCTCAAGCCGAGTTGAACAGACTGTATATGTGATTCAGCAGGGTGGTGAGTTTACGCTGCCAGAGTTTTCATTTCAGTGGTGGGACAGCAAAAATCAACGCCTTGAAAACGTGGTGATAAAAGGCGAAGTGTTTGAAGCCAAACACACAGTCCAATCTTTCATCAAGGCCTACATGTCGGTGTTTATTACTGTTGGTTTGGTGTTGTTAGTCTGCATTGCGTTGATTGTTTCGGTTAAGCGTTACTACGCAAACCGCCCAACACCGAGTTGGCTGGTACTACGTCGTTTAGTTAAGCAAGGTAATTGGGCTGCATTAAGAACCTTTATCTACCGTCAATTGCGAAACCAAACCTCTCAGTTAGAACTGAATAAAGTGCAACTGGATAAAGCGCAACATGGTAAATCAAATGGACAAAAGCGTTGGCTAGAAGATAGCGAAGCCCTTCAACAAGGATGTGAAGATAAAAACGTATTCACTCGTTTATGGAAAGGGTTACGTAACTTGCCCAGTGACACATCAAACTCAAGCAATTCTCGTTCAATTGCCGCTCGCTTGAAAATCCCTAAAGCCTTGCCAAACTTAAAAGATAGAACTAAGTAGCAAACTTTAGTTATTCGCATCGAACATAATCGGCAGGTTCTCTACTATGGGGAACCTGCTTCTTTAATATGGAACTGTATGAAAAGTACCGAACTAAATCTAATTCCTATATTTGTTGCTATCTATGAAGAGCAGAACTTATCTAGAGCTGCTAATCGCATGGATATAAGCCAACCAGCAGTGAGTAAAGCACTTGCAAGGTTGAGAGATATCTATGATGAGCCACTGTTTCATCGCACCACATCAGGCGTAGAGCCAACCACATTCGCTATTGATATCTATCCTGCAATGGCCGCTGCACTTAAAAACTTTACTTCTACCTTATCCGCATCAAGAGACTTCGATCCTAAAACCTCAGGCCGCGTGTTTTCCATTGCCTGCGTCTCGGCGGCGAGCTACGAAATGATGCCAAAAGTCATGCGGTTAATCAGCCAAGTCGCACCAGGTATCGCGTTAGAGGTTCACCCTCTGTTTACCGAAGACTATGAGTCTGATTTAAGGCTGCAAAGACACGACGTGATTGTTGATATGACGCCTAAAGGAAGAACCATGCTTAAGCACGAGGTGATTTCTACAGAAGAGCTGGTCGTGGTGTGTAGTAGTGATCATCCTACGGTTGGCGATACCATCGATATGGAACAGTTCTTAGCACTCGAGCATGTGGTGGTCTCTAGGTGGCATGCGCGCAAAAGCTTATTAAGCTCTGAGCACTATAGTGACCTTGAGAAACGTAGAATCGTGTATCGCGCAGCGGGCGTTGTAGAGATGCTTCCTGTTATCGAAGGCTCTGAGTACATCGGAGTAATGCCTATTTCATCAGTGCGTTGTTTTGCTGAAAAGTACGCGGTAAAAACACTACCATTACCCTTCGAGTTGGAAGACCTCGATATGTGTATGATTTGGCATCCAAGCCGTACTAATGAACCAAGCCATAAGTGGTTACGAGCTAAGATCAAAGCGGCAGCAAAAGAGTTATCAAGTTAGCCTATACAAGGACATAGCCATGGACAGCATTCGCGTGATTTTAAACGGAAAGAAAGCCAATATCCCGGAATTAAGGCAAGCCATCTTTGCGGCGAGGGACAATGATATTGACCTGCAAGTTAGAGTGACTTGGGAATCGTCGGACATGTTTCGTTTGGTAAGCGAGGCAATATGCGATGGTGTTAAGCGTCTGATTGTTGTCGGTGGCGATGGAACGGTGAATGAAGCCGTTAACGCGCTCAACCAGTTCCGTGCCAGTGAAAGACCACAACTGGCGCTTATCCCAATGGGCACTGCGAATGATTTTGCTACCGCAACGGGAATACCTAACGATATTTCGGGTGCTTTTGAACTAGCGCTGGAAGGCAAGGCGTTTGCGGTGGATAGCGCGCGTGCGAATGACCGCTATTTTATGAATGTCGCTGCGGCGGGTTTTGGTGCTGAAGTCACAGCTGAAACGCCAGTCGAGCTTAAAGATTTTCTCGGTGGCGGTGCGTATACACTAACAGGTGTGGTGAAAGCACTTGGCTTTAAGCCCTACAGTGGCACGTTGCCCATAGACAAAGGCAGCTTTACCGGCGAGATCCTTGTTGGTGCTTTTTGTAATGGTCGCTTAGCGGGTGGAGGACAAGAGTTAGCACCCAATGCATTGATTGATGATCGCTGTTTACCCAGTCGGGTATCGAGCTATCACGCGCCACCATGGCAAGGTGGGTTATCCAAGTCAGTGAGAAGTTCGCCCCGCTGTATGTGGCCTTGAAGGAGAACCTACTTCAACAAGTGGTGGTTCAGGCGGATGAAACGCCGCTCAATGTGCTCAAAGAAGAGAAGCAGTGTTATATGTGGCTTTACTGCTCAGGCGCTGACTCGCCCGAAGCGGCACTGCCGAATGTGAAAAAATCGCCTTGTACGACTATCAAAACAGTCGCGCGAGGGTGTGCCCCGTGGACTTTTTAGGTGACTACAACGGTTATCTACAAACCGATGGCTACACGGCTTATCATGGTCTGCATCACGTCACTAATGTGGGGTGCTTAACGCAAGTTCATGGACGCGAAGAAGCTTCAAGGGGAAGGTAAATCGGGCAAGGCTGATAAAGTGCTGGCTAAACCCCAAAAGCTCTACGGGATAGAATCACGCTTAAAAGGTGCGCCTGCCGAAGAACGCAAAGCAGAGCGTTAAGCGTATGCCAAGCCGATACTGGATGAGCTTTACCAATGGATGACAACCCAGAAGGTGATAGGCTCTAGCCCACTAGGCAAAGCAATAAAGTACTAGCTCGGGCAATGGCCTAAACTCATTCGTTATATCGACGATGGTCACTTATCTATCGATAATAATCGCGCTGAACGCGCAATTAAACCGCTGGTTATTTGGCAGGGAAAATTGGCTATTCTCCAACACACAAACGGTGCTGAGGCGAGCGCGATGCTTTACAGTATCGTCGAGACTGCAAAAGCCAACGGTCTTATCCTCTAAGACTACATGGTCAAGTGCATGAAAGAGCTCGCGAAAGCAGAGCCTGATATCGACGCACTTCTACCTTGGACCTCTTCGGGTCAAGTCAAAACAGACCTCAACAATATTGGCTTTGGCCTCGAAACTTACGTTTGGTGCTAACTATGCCATCGGACTCTAATAACATATTTGGGTTCTTTGATGAGTTTGAAGCTTCAGAAGGAGAGTCACAGCAACCCCCTATAGAGCTGTTTCAAGAACCCGTTGAAATTTTATCAACCCTAGATAGTCAGCCAAAGAAGGTACAACAAGAAGTCTTTGTGATAAATAAAAAGCGACATCCACTCACGGTAGTGAATATATGTAGGATCACGTCCTGCATAAGTGATTTATTCAAATTTAAAGAGTGAATTAATATCGCACCATAAAGAAAAAATACTTCAAATACTCCAGAAATGAGCATGGCTGAGCATAGGGATTCTCAGGTTTGATGATACCAATATCAGGTCAGATGGCCGAACACATTTATGGGTACAACCATGAATTTAACGCATCGCTCACTCATGGTTATCGCTATCACTGTTGCTCTTTCTGCGTGGGGTAGTGATGAAACCAGCTCACGTCCTATTAAGCCAGAACCGCTTCAGACATTACCAACAGAGCAGGTTTCAGTATCCATCGGGGACGCGACTCTTTTCGCAAATAGAGAGTCTGTTGTGATCAATACCTTAGCAGGTGACGAGCAACGCGTATCCATTGAAGCGTTTAAAGGAATCACTTACGCCGATCAACAACGTTTTCAGCACAGTCACTCCGTCAATTAGAACACAATGCTGATAGCGCTATAGATGCGACACAATTTGGCGCCGTGTGCCCACAGCTTAAAATAACCCAGCAAGAGCAATCTGAAGATTGCTTGAATCTTAATATTTGGCGTCCTTCGGAGATCAATGGTTCAGAGTCATTACCCGTGTATGTCTTTATTCATGGTGGGGACTTTGAATATGGCGCAGGTTCTGATACCGACATTAACGGTGATACCGTCGTGGCTAAAAGATACCATTCGATATACGGGTGGCGTTGGCGCTGGAAAGGCGAACCTCGATATTTTCAAAGAGTTCAGTATAGGTGCGTCGTACAACAAAACGATTCAATTCGGCACAAAAACCTCGGGAGTCGCTGCGCTTCAGCAGCTCCAGTTTCGAGTGGCAAACACACCATTGATGCTGGGTGTGAAACAGATTATTGGCCAGAGCTCGGTAGAGTTTGAGACCAGTAATGAAGATGTGAATAACGCTATCAATGGCGTTATTCAATATTTTATGGGCGAAAGCTCGGTGACCTCTGGGCTGGGTGTTGTCGCGGAATACGATAATGCGATTGATAATCGTTGGACCGTTTCTGCGTTTTATGGCCTGGATAAAGCGACAGTAGAGGGCAGTCTGTCAGACGATGAAAGTGTCGATGCGTATGGTGCTGGATTTCGCTATCAGATAGCTTGCCGATATGGGTTACACATGGGGGTAGACCTCGCTTTTAGTGACGTTGACAGCGCGTTTTATATAACGGTTGGCAGTGGATTCTAATGATGGAAAGGTGGGTGTTAGTCAATCGATTGATTTTTCTACATGCAGCATAGTTTTCATAGCAATCATGAACTAATATTCTTTTACAACAAACATAACAGGTATCAATATGAAAAATTACGACCCAAATGAATTGGACGCTACGCAAGTATTACTTGATGGTGTCGATACAGATAAACGTTCGACTTTGACTAAGTTAGCGGTTGGGGCTGCGGCACTGCCTTTTGCCTCTGTTTTACATGCAGCCCCTGAAAAACTGGTTGGCCAAAACATCAAACTGATACCTAACGAGAAAGGGCCATTTGATATCGTTATCGAAAATGGCCGTGTTGTTGATCCTGAAACTGGACTCGACGCAATTCGTCACGTCGGTATTAAAGGTAAGCGTATTGCTGCAATCTCAGACAAAAAGCTGCAAGGCAAAACAATCATCGATGCTGAAGGTCTCGTGGTTGCACCTGGCTTTATCGATATGCACGCTCACGGACAACAACTTCCTGCTGCCCGTGCTCAAGCATTCGATGGCGTAACCACCGCTCTTGAGATGGAATCTGGTCTATTCCCAATCGGAACGTACTACGATATTACTGCTGCTGAAGGTCGCCCGATTAATTACGGCGCTTCTGTAGCATGGACTTACGCTCGTATTCAAGCAAAAGAACCTACGATGCCTGCTCCTGATGGTACGATTGTTTGGTTCCAGAAAGCTTTTTCTAAAAACAATTGGCAAAATACCCTAGCAACCCCAGATGAATTAAAACAAATTCTGGGCTCGGTTGAGCAAGGTCTTAAAGAGGGGGGCTTAGGCATTGGTATTAACGCGGGTTACGCACCAGGTTATGGCCACAAAGAGTACTATGATCTTGCTAAACTAGCAAAACGCTATGAAGTACCAACCTACACTCACGTTCGTTACCTAAACAGCGCAGAGCCACAATCAAGCTTTGAAGCATACCAAGAACTCATTAGCCTGTCGGCGACAACGGGTGCACACATGCACATTTGTCACCTCAACAGCACGTCAGTACAAGATATCGAAGATTGTGCCGATTTAGTTCAATCCGCCATTGATCAAGGTTTAGCCGTTACTACTGAAGCTTATCCTTATGGTGCTGGCTCTTCCGTTATTGGCGCAGAAGTTTTCCGTGGTGACGATTGGTTACAACGTTGGGGTGTACCAAGCGCTAGCTACATGGAAGCGAATGGTAAAGCACTAAACCAAGAAAAAGTCACTGAACTACAAGCATCAGCGCCCGGTACCGTGGTTGTCATGCACTTCTTAAAACCCGATGAGAACAAAGAAGATCGCGCTAAAATGGACCGTTCAGTATTGTTCCCAGGTGCAGCTATCGCTTCAGATGCAATGCCTTGGATGGATGATAAAGGCGTATTAATTGAAGGTGATGTATGGCCACTTCCAAGCAACGCAATAGCTCACCCTCGCTCACTTGCTTGTTTCTCTCGTTTTATTGAAAAATATGTCGAGGAATACAAAGCGGTAACACTAGTAGAAGCGATGGAAAGAACTAGCTTAAACGCATGTCGTATTCTTGAGGATGCTGTGCCACAAATGGCAAATAAAGGTCGTATTCAAGTAGGTAAAGATGCTGATTTAGCTATTTTCAAACTTGATGAAGTAAAAGCCGTTGCAACATTTGATAAACCAAATGCCCTTTCTACAGGCATGAAATACGTACTTGTAAACGGGACACCTATCATTGAAGCTGGTGAAATGTTGTTAGATTCAAACCCAGGTGAAGCGGTTCGCAACAAAGTTACTGGCTAAGTTATCCTGACTTAAAAGGTTGGGCATTAGCTCAACCTTTTTTATTGCTTACCGAGTAAATATAGACAACGAAAATCGAAAGAGAGCATGCTATGAGCAAGAAGCCTATTCCAGTAACAATTTTAGCCGGATTTTTAGGAGCAGGGAAAACGACCCTACTAAACCATATATTAACCAATGCAAATGGAATGCGCATGGCTGTGATCGTCAATGATTTTGGATCAATCAATGTTGATGCGGAGTTAGTTAAATCTGAAAGTGAAAATATGATCAGCCTAGAGAATGGCTGTATCTGTTGTAACCTTGCAGAAGGACTAGTCGTTTCGGTAATGCGTTTACTCGCATTAGAGGAACGCCCAGACCATATTATTGTTGAAACTTCAGGTATCGCAGAACCCAAAGAAGTGGCACTTCAATTTGAAGATCCGGAACTGCAAGCACACGCACCTTTAAATGCAATCGTGACGACGATCGATGCGGAAAACATTTTAGGGCTAGAAGGCCCAATGGAGACGTTGTCGAAGCAGCAAATTCAAGTGGCTGACATTGTTCTGGTTAATAAAGTTGACCTAGTCGATGCTGATAAACTAGAGCAAGTCAAAGCATGGTGCCGAGTACAAGCTCCGTTTGCTAAATTGATTGATATTTCATTCGGCGAAGTGGATTTACCTATCTTATTTGATGCCCCTGAAAGTACGCGCTTTGTCACTAACAAAATAGCGGGTGATCAAAGGGAATGCCAGCACCATGATTGTCATGATGAGCACTGTCATCACGTGAACCATGATTTCGAAACATTCAGCTTTGAAACTGATCAACCGCTTAATCTACAAAGTTTGTATCCTCTACTGCAACAGTTTTCAATTGATGCTTATCGCATGAAAGGTATTTTAAATTTAACCGATCGTCCTGATCATCGCTGTGTATTTCAGTGCACGGGCCAGCGAGCCAATGTGACGGTTGGAGATGCATGGGAAGATGATGAATCTCGTTCGTCACGGTTAGTCTTCATTGGACCTAAAGGTGGCCTTGATAAAGAGAGTATGCGTAAAAAACTGAACGCACTGGTGGCGTAGTTAGAACGGAAATGGAGTAGATGGCAAGCCTATCAACCTAGCGCTTGCCTATACCTAGCTTACCTCTGCCTACTTTGCATTGACTCATCCTAAGCATCCTTATCTTATTGAATTATTGGCTACTTTCGATTCTATTCGGTTTTTCCAAATCCATATTGCTCATTCCCCTCGCCATCTGAAACAAAATAGTCTTATCGATTTTCGAGACTCTGTTCATCAGTACCTTCTCAGAATCGGTTAACGTCAAAAAGCAGATAAAGACTCAATCGTGGGTTATTGGGGCGTGTTGATCAGCGATTGTTAGCTCGATGGTTAGTCCTCAATGATGGAATCAAAATGACGACTAAATATAGAATAAACCATGATTTGTCCCGCCATAATCGCGCCAAACATCAGCAAGGCGGACAGACCAATATTCGGAATGGGTAAAATGGAGGTCGCAAAGAAGGACTCACTTGCTCCGACAATGATTCGACTACCGGGGACAAGAATGATGATCCCTTGAATAATGTATATGAGTGGTGGAACGTGACGCAATTTTCCCATCCCCAACCCGTAAAGCGTAATGAGTATTGTGCTTACCCATGTACCTACAACCCAATCGGAAGTAAACCAATGTGGCCCCCACATGCCAATTGCCGCGACAGGAAGGCCTAAGAGAATTTCTGTCATACTTGCGTTGAAAATAAGGCCAATAGCGACAGAAATCCCGATCAGTGCGGTGACATGAAGAACGAATGGGATTTCATCAATAAATACCGGTACCGATAATGGTTGATTGATTATGTTGGCTAAGCCTAACCCCATAACAATGCCGATGAATATTTTCATTACTATGAGTGCGCTTTGTGCAAGCAGTTCGATACCTGACCGAAAGTCATTGAGAGCAAGACTGGCTAAGCCGTTGGTGACGGTTAACCCAGGAATAAAAAGGACAATGGAAGAAATGCACAGTGCCAATGTTGGTAAGCCGGGAACCTGTGCCGCTATCATACCGGTTAAAAAACTGGCTACTAAGGCGACAAAGAACTCGACAAGAATGCTTCTTGGCCCAGTCAGGAAAATTTGTGCTAGCCAGGCTATAGCGCCCAGAATAATGGATAAACCGACCGCCAGATAAGTACTGCCAACTAACATTAAATAACATGGCGGAAGCAATAAATTGGCAAAGCACAAGGTACGATTCGAGTAGGTTTCTGAACCTTCGTAATGGGAATGAGTCGAAAACCCTTTAAGCGTTGCGACTAAATCACGTAAGTTAACCGAGGGTGGTTTTTTGTTTTCCATCACGACTTTTTGCGTGGGTTGCTCAAAAATAGTGATGACTTTTGTCGGGGTCACATCAATAGAGACATCAATGTTCTGGCGTTTTGCATAAGCTTGAGTGTATTGAGCTACCGAGTAAGGCGCACAACCAGATTGATGTAATCGGTCCGAAAAGCTCAAAATTTCTTGCTGGCATTGTTCGATATGATTTGTTTGTTTCATTCTGTTTGTTTCTCAATTACCAAGGCGATATATGTTTGAGGGGCATTCTAATTCAATAGTATCCTCATTCAAGCGTAACCAATAGTCGTGTATAGAGGACGGGCCCCTACAAACGAACAAGGCAATGGTTAAAAAGATAGGATTCATTGAATGAGAGGTTATCAGTTTATCGTTGAGGTAAATCAGTCATTGTTGAAGCTGCAACCTCAAAAATAGATCCGCTCACGCAGCTATTTGAAGGCGTAAAACTCCAAATCCATGAGGTGATTGATTTAACTCTGAGGCTTTTAGAAAAGCTCGGTAATGAGTAAAGGAAACTAATATTTAGGAAATGGAAGCCTAAATAAGATTGATGATGAGCGTTAGAATCACAACTAGAATGGAACCGACATAAGCAATTTCAATAATGTTTGAATCAATCCAGTTGCAGTATGCTTGAATTGCTAAACTCAGTTTGTTTTTCATAATGGCCTTTGGAAAATTAACCGAAATCTACTGTAAATAATAGCTTATTATGAGTGAGCTTTGATGACGGTTTCAAAGGTTCCTTAGCGCTAACAGTGTGATTGCGGCGCTCACGTATTAACAATATCGTCACGTGGGTTCATGGGGCGGATACAGTCGATAAGGTTTAAGAGCAGAAAGTTGGGCTAAAAAAGAGCCGCTTATTTGTGGTTCATCGCGGCTTTCCAAGAAGTAGTCGGTATCTCGATACCCATACCCCATTCGCTTGATTAGTTTTATCTTGTTGTTTATCCCTTCTAGGGTGCAGGTGTTTAGCGGATAACTTGCCGATGCGATAATACCGTGAAGATAAGGACTCAGTTTTCGTGCGAACTCTTTCAATGGCTTAATTCCACTCTCTTGTACTTGTGCCCACCAAGCCTCCCAGAGCCCTTTAGCATGTGCTTCTGATTCACAATACCAAAGCTCTTTGAGTTGTGCCCCGAGTATATAAGTGGTCATTAAGTCCTTATTGATATTCAATATTTCTGTAAGATAGCTGTCTTGCCGTGGATTTAAGTTGCCTCTATTTTTCAACAACACCCAGCGTGAGCGCTTGACCCATTACCTCACGACCGAACTTAGCAACAACATGGAATAAGTCGTAAACGATTTTTGCATTCGGGCAGTGCGCTTGAACTTCAAGGTC
>NZ_JBFRPK010000082.1:0-821 GCF_041471965.1 Vibrio sp. 10N.261.51.A3 | reverse complement strand
CAATACCAAAGCTCTTTGAGTTGTGCCCCGAGTATATAAGTGGTCATTAAGTCCTTATTGATATTCAATATTTCTGTAAGATAGCTGTCTTGCCGTGGATTTAAGTTGCCTCTATTTTTCAACAACACCCAGCGTGAGCGCTTGACCCATTGCCTCGCTTTTTTATCTTGCTTGAGCTTGTTGGCTTGGTCGACTCTGACTCTATCCATGACCTCACGACCGAACTTAGCGACAACATGGAATAAGTCGTAAACGATTTTTGCATTCGGGCAGTGCGCTTGAACTTCAAGGTCAAAAGCCGTATTCATGTCCATTGCGACCGCTTCGATATTGTTGCCATGCTTGCCTAACAGCTCGAAGAACGGTCGTATGTCCTTGCGGCTACGGCCTAACCCTATCCAAATGACTTGGTGAGTCTTAGCGTCAGCAATGACCGTGGCATACCGATGTCCTTTAAAGATAGCGAACTCATCCATGACGAGTTGCCTTAGCCCCTCCCATTTCACTGACGGTACCACTTGGCGAAGTCGGCGTTTATCTATCTCTTTAATGGTGTGCCAATGTACGCTTGTTAACTGGGAGATATGCTTAATGGGAAGAAGAGGCAGCAGTTGTTCTATATAACTTTTTAAGCGCTTCGTTATACGAGCATAAGGCTCTAACCAAGATAGAGACTCTGTTTTTATGCCGCAGTCACGACACTTGATTCTTCGTGTTTGAACGGAAAGTTCAACAGGAACACCGAGCAACATGGCCTCTTTTACATGACGCCATTGATACTCATGAATAGCCTCGGCCTCGAGACCACAAAGGCACTTAGC
>NZ_JBFRPK010000081.1:0-43037 GCF_041471965.1 Vibrio sp. 10N.261.51.A3 | reverse complement strand
AATATCAGTTGACCACTACAATACGACGAAGATTGCGAATGAATACAGTGAGAACACCAAACACATTGCCGCAGAAGTCATGGACTACGGTTGCGATAGCCACGGGGCTGTGCACTCGCTAAGGCACTCGCTCAACCTTGATTCTGTCGTCATGACCACACCTTATGACTCCTGCTATATCTCTAAAACACGTTCTAAGATGATAGAGCTCAATCAATTAGACGACTTCTACGATAGTGCTGACTTTGCCTATTCACGCTTCATGGATACCGAGCACGACATTGAGATGGTTGCTCGAATATCTAAACGATCTATCGAAGCTCGATACAAGAACTCACTATTGCCTCTATTAGTCGATTCGATTTCCATCCAGAAGAATGGTTACCACATCTTAAACCTTGGCGAAGAGAGTAAATCTATCTATCAAACCTCCCTACCAACGGGTGCAACCATCACCTTCTACAGTGACGACATTGTTGCACTATGGATTGCGCTTTCTCTGATACTCGCCACCCTGCTTTATCGCTCCTATATTCTGGGTTTCGTGATCTACCTGTTTCGTTGGAAACACATCTCCTTTGAAGAAGAGCCGATCATCAACACCGAAGACAACTGCGTTCTCTACTACGAGTTGTTATCTCGTGTGCGTAACGTTGGCGTTTTAAGCTTCATCAACACCATGAGACGCACCAATTTACTCACCTTTCATACTATTTTACTCATCGAGACAGTCAGAAAAGCGAAGTTAAACAACAGCCATGAGATCTATGGTGTCAACGTGTGTCCGAGTGCTTTGGTAGGGTCGAACTTCGCAAGGCTCAGAGAGCATTTAGCCGCGATGGAAGCGAATGAGTTTGTCGTAGAGATTACTGAATATTCGAACATTGGCTATGGGTGTGAGGTTATCGATAACATTAAGGATATCGAGTCAGGAGAGCATCATCAGGGTGTATTGCTCAATATCTCGGAGATTGGACGCCTATCAAATATCACAATGATTTATGAAGGTGTCGAGACGCGTAGGCAGCAATATATCTTGTGTCAGTTAGGCTACAACTTACATCAAGGTTACCTATATAGCCGGCCTAATGACTCAAAGGAGCAATAGGCCCAGCCTAATAGAAATCTTGATCAGCAACCATTTCCTATTCAAATAATCATCGCTCATACAGCTGCTTGAGAGCCCACAAGGACGTAGGCTTCAAGTACCCTCCCCGCCAAACATGCTTTATCCAAATATAAAAATATCCGATCCATTTTCATAAAACCCTTGCCAATTCGAATAAAAAGGTTAGTGTTATACACATGTATATCACCATGCAGTTTTAATTATGACCGAATGGAAAGACGACCAACCGATCTTTAGGCAACTTGCCGCAAAGATCAGTGACCAAATTCTTCAAGGTGTTTGGTTAGAGCAACAAGCATTGCCCTCTGTGCGTGCGGTTGCCGCCGATCTCAAGATCAACCACCTTACTGTCATGAAAAGCTACCAGTTACTGGTGGATGAAGGCTTGGTAGAGAAAAAACGCGGCCAAGGCATGTATGTGGCCGAAGGGGCACTTCAAAAATTGAAAGAGTCCGCACACCAATCATTCATCAACACACAGATCCCAGCCATCGCTGAGACGCTAAGCATCATTGATATGAGTGTCGAAGAACTCGTGAAACAGCTAGCACAACATATAAAGGACAAGTCATGAGTACTTTACTTTCCGTGAAAAACGTAACCAAAACCTATTCAAATCAAGTGGGTGTCGAGAACATCAGCTTTGAGTTAAAACCGGGGCAAGTGCTTGGATTGCTGGGCCATAATGGCGCAGGGAAATCGACTCTGATCAAATCACTGCTTGGTGGACACAACTATCAAGGTGAGATTGAAGTAAACGGCTACCACCCTATCCACCAGCACGCAGAGCTCATGCAGCACTTGTCGTACATCTCAGATGTTAACGTGTTACCAGAGTGGATGACGGTTAAACAACTGCTTCGATACACACAAGGTGTGCACCCTAGCTTCAACAAGCAAAAAGCAGAACAGACATTAAGCAGCACCAACATTAAGTTGTCTTCTACTATCAAGCAGCTTTCTAAAGGGATGAAAGTACAACTTCACCTTGCGATCATCATCGCGACTGACACTCAAGTGTTGATCTTAGATGAGCCGACACTGGGCTTAGATTTGCTGTACCGCGATACTTTTTATCGCCACCTACTAGAATGGTTCCACGACGGTGAACGCGCCATGATCATTGCAAGCCATGAGGTTTCAGAAATTGAACACCTCTTAACGGATGTACTGATTTTGAAGCAAGGTCATTGTGTACTGCAAAAAAGCATGGAAGACATCGAGAGCGACTATTTCATTATTGAAGTCGCAAACAACCATTCAAGCGAGATTCAGAAACTCAACCCACTGACCTCACAATCAGGGCTAGGCACTACTAAGTGGTTATTGGAAGGTCAATACAAAGCGCAAGTTGAATCACTGGGTAACATCTATAACGTTGGTCTCGCAGATCTATTCCTTGCAACACAGACGGAGAAGGCATAATGCATCCAAGTTTTTACATGCTAGAAAAAGAACTCATCGAGCACAAAATTAACACTCGATTGCCTCTGTTTGTCGCGTTAT
Source organism: Vibrio sp. 10N.261.51.A3 (assembly GCF_041471965.1). Classification (NCBI taxonomy): domain Bacteria; kingdom Pseudomonadati; phylum Pseudomonadota; class Gammaproteobacteria; order Vibrionales; family Vibrionaceae; genus Vibrio; species Vibrio sp. 10N.261.51.A3. Next base: position 40,402 of record NZ_JBFRPK010000081.1, on the reverse strand, counting down.
GTGGTTTCTTACTGTTCGTTAGTCTGTTCTTCAATGGCGCAGCGCAGCATGAGTTTTTCTTCGAAATGCAAGTGAACGGTGACGTGAGCGACATCCACAGAGAGTTCGCACAAGACCTCAACTCAGTGATCTACTTTGGCGCGGGCCTTATTTCACTGATCCTATCAACGCTTTACATCCCTAAAACGCTGCGTAAAGAGCGCCAAGAAGGCAGTTCGATGTTTTGGAGAAGTATGCCGGTATCTAACGCAATGACTCACGGTGTGAAACTCGGCTTCGGTTTAGTGGTGATTCCGGCTATCTGTGCATTGTTAGTACTGTTCGCAGATTTTCTATTCTGGATATTGAACGTCTCAAGTGAACAACAACTGGCGCTATTGGTTGAACAACAATCTCTGTTTTATGTGCTGAGCAACTGGGTCGTGTTTTTTGGACGAATGATGTTAGTTGCACTGGTTTTATTGCCACTGGCAACCGTCACTCTAGCGATTTCGCAGCTGGTAAACTCTCCATTGCTTGTCATTTTCATCTCAAGCTATGCGATTAAGTTCCTCTCTGTCGCAGTGTTTGGGTTCTATGGCATCAACGATTTCCTATCTCTCATCGCATCACTTCCAATGAAGGTACTGACAGCAAGCAACCCATTCAGCGCGATTGCTGAAGCACCGGTTTTATCGTTAAGTATTTACGTACTGATTGGCATTGGCGGCTATCTGCTGAGCCTAAAGCTAAATAGAACGGATGACGTGAGCTTAAAGACGCTATTCCAACGTTAGAGTCTATCCTAAGCACGAGCCTTTATCGGGCAGTCACATCAGATATCAAAATCTAAATCAAAGCTTCTGAGAAATCGGGAGCTTTTTTATTATCAAGACGTTAACGAGTACAGGGATGCGATAACAAGGAACAAGGAACAAGGAACAAGGAACAAGCTTTAGTTTGGGGTAACAGGTTTAACAAACGAAGATAAACTTAGAGGAGGTATTAATGAGCTGACATTGAATTGCATTGTTGTTAATGCCTGCCAGCTCTTTGGGGATGATTTCGCTAGTCGCCGACCAGATGAAGGTCCTTGAGAGTGCTAATGAAATCAGTTTGTTGCGTTTTACATTTTATTAAGCTTTTCAGCTTTTAAAGCTTTACGATTTAAAGCTTATTTCTTTGATGCTTCTTTTGACGTGTCTTTCCAGTATTGGATACGAACGCGATGAAGCTGTGCTCTTCTCATTTTTTTCATAAGGGATATTTCCTTTTCTTTAACTGCTCTTCATGAGCTATTTTTATTGCCAACCATTCGAATCTAACGGTGTTTGATGCCCAGATCAATGATACAAATCACAAAATATATAGAGTTTTGAGTACCATTTACATCAAAGTATGACCTAGATATCAACTATGGCTCAATTCAATCCTATGAGCCGCTGTTCAAAATTAAGGTTAGTTCTCTCAGATGACAAATTCATTTCAGTATCAATACAGTTCAATGATACTAATTTAATAGACCGGACCAACGTTGATTTAGTTCCAGTGTCTTGTCATTTGTTGATTACATCACCTTTAAAGTTACGGTGTAACTAAAAAATACATTCAATGTGAACTAATAATCGCCACATTAGCCTATACGTTACAACATCAAAATGGGATTATGTTTGTAACGGATAGAGCTTTTGATAGAAAAAAGCCGTAATGGACCAAATTAAATAGACGTAATTAAATGGACGTAATTATGAGTAAAGTAATTCTGCAAGGGCATATTCTAGTGCCAGACAACGACCTAGAAGCAGTGACACATGCCTTGGTTGTGCACAAAGAACTGACACTAGAAGAACCTGGTTGTATTGTGTTTCGAGTCAGTCAAAGCACGCTTCAACCTAATCGCTTTGAAGTGTATGAAGAATTCACTAGCCGAGAAGCATTCGAAATGCACCAACAGCGAGTAAAAGCCTCTGAATGGGGTGAAATCTCCCAGAACGTGACACGTCATTACCAAGTCACTGATGTTCCGACATCATAATGATACATCCGCTAGCCAAACGCATCGTCACGTTGATCAAACAAGATCCCTTACGAATGAAGGTTTTAGACTGTGTCGCTCAGTTGGATTTGCCGCAGTGTTATGTCGCTGCGGGCTTTGTGAGAAACCTCGTTTGGGATCACCAGCATGGTAATGCCTCCCCGACTCCATTCAATGATATTGATGTGATCTACTTTGATCCCATTGATACCTCTTACGAATCGGATCTTAGATACGAGGCTCAGCTTAAACAACGGTTACCCGAACTGAATTGGCAAGTTCGCAATCAAGCCTACATGCACACTAGAAATGGGGATGAACGTTACCAAGGCTCATTGGATGCGATGAGTTATTGGCCAGAGAAAGAAACCGCCGTCGCCGTGAAACAAAGCCTCCATGGAAACATCGAGTGTATTTCTGCCTTTGGCTTAGAGAGTTTGTTTGATTTGCAAATCACACCCAATCCAAAGCGTAGCCGAGATATCTTTGATCAAAGAGTGCAATCCAAAGGTTGGCTAACCCAGTGGCCCAAGTTAACGATGAGTCACAGTTAACTAGCAGTCGAATTCAAACGCTAAAACCATTGACTAAAAGTCCAATCAGATCGAACATGCCCCACTTATTAGCTTATTAAGTTAGTAATTAACCAACTCATCAACCACGCGTGGCGACTAGCTGCTACGCTCTCTCGTCATACTGAGTAACGACCATGAACCAACAATACATGCTGCAAGCACTCGAAGCTTCGCGCCAAGCCTTACCTGATTGCCAACCAAACCCGCCAGTAGGCTGCGTTTTGGTGAAGAACGATAAGGTGGTGTCTGTTGGGTACACGCAAAAAGTCGGCGGAAACCACGCCGAGGTTGAAGCACTGAATAGTTATAACGACAAAACGGACGGAACAATGGAGGGGGTTACCGCTTACGTAACTTTAGAGCCATGCTCTTTTGTTGGCAGAACTCCCGCTTGCGCCAATACATTGGTTAAAGCAGGTGTAAAACACGTAGTCGTGGCGATGCTAGACCCAGACCCTCGCAATAATGGTCGTGGTGTTGCGATCCTTGAATCGCACGGTGTGAAGGTAGAAGTGGGGTTATGCCAAGCGCAAGTGAGCGCCTTTTTAACCTCTTACCTTGGTAAGTCCTAGATCTTAAACAGCCAGTATTAGTTCAATTTCACTCGGTAAAGCGGATTGACTGGCTTATCGACAAAATACGACCAAATATGATCGTAGACGGCATGTTGGTTGGGGAACGGCGCTAACGCTTTTGCTTCTTCTAAATTACACCAGCGGTACTCGGTGTGTTCGTCATTCAGTTCAATCGCTTGGTTGGGTGGGCATAGCACCGCAAACACAGGGATTAGCTGAATCACATTCACGTGCGCCTCATAAAACTGCTCCAGAAACTGCGCGTTATACAAAGCTTCCACTTTAATTTGGGTCTCTTCTTCAAACTCGCGCACGATAGCCTGCCAGCCTGTTTCACCCGCTTCAATCGAGCCTGCGACGTGACACCAAAACTCACCTTTAACACGCTTCATTAATAGCATTTTCATTTGTCCGTCGCTCTCTGAAATAGCGACACCGGAAACAATCGAAGTATTGAGTGGAATCATAACGTTACCTTAGTTTTAATAAGAGGGCGGCAAGGCTACCACCCTTGGTTTGTTAAATTGTCTTCTATGATTAAAAACGAGAAGTTACTCATCAATTAATGGCGTTCAAGCCATAACTCATAGGCTCGTCGCTTGGCTACCCAGTAATAGAACTATTTCTTATTTGAGGCGCTTTTCGATAAAGAGTAGAATCGCCGCCTTGTACTGTGTTTAACGTCTCTGAACATACACAGTAGACTCACAACCATTTATCACCACGATATAAGTATTAATACGACTATGCACTCATCAAAACCAACGCACGACTCAGAAAACAGCCACACACCTGAGCATTGCTTCACTCGTTTTCAACAGCCGATCGAGTCATATTCGTTGCCTGAGCGTTTCACATTCCCGTTCTACTACGAACCGCACCCATTGTGTGAAATCGCTTCTCATCAGCTTCAACAATATCTAGAAACTCAAACCGACTGGCAGCATGACTTCGGACTGGATTCTGACGCTGGTCGCGGCAAAATGTTTGGTGTGTTATTGGTGAAAAGCCCTGAAGGTGAATTGGGGTACTTCTCTGCTTTTTCAGGGAAAATCGCCGACCAAAACCTACTGCCTCACTTTGTACCGCCCGTGTTCGACATGCTCAGCAGCGACAGCTTTTTCCATCAAGACACAGCCGACATGATGGCTGTCAACGCTGAGTTTAAAGCGCTGCAAGCAAATACTGAATACCTTGAATTGTGCGAGCAACTGGCACAGCAAAAAGCGCAAGCCGAGCAAGAGATTGAAGCTCAACGTCTATTGATTATTGAAGGCCGAAAAACGCGTAAAGAACAACGTGAACAAGGTAAAGAAAACCTTGATGAGCAAGCTTTCGAACAGCTAAATAATGAGCTAAACAAAGCCAGTGTTGCCGACAAGAACCAGCAGAAGTACCTAAAACTTAACTGGGAACAGACCCTGCAAGTGTTGCAAGCTAAAGTTGATGTGTTCAACACTCAACTGGCTGAGCTAAAAGAGCAAAGAGCACACATTTCTCATCAGCTTCAACACAAGTTGTTTTCACAATACGCTTTCCAAAATGCGGAAGGAAACGTTGAAGACCTTAACCAAATCTTTGAAAACACGCCAAACAAGATACCACCAGCTGGCTCTGGTGAATGCGCTGCGCCTAAATTGCTGCAATACGCGTACTTACATGGTTACACGCCACTGGCATTGGCTGAATTTTGGTGGGGCCGCTCTCCAAAGTCGGAAATCCGCAAGCACAAGAAATACTACGCTTCTTGTCAGAGTAAATGTGTGCCGATTTTAGGCCATATGATGAAAGGCCTAGAAGTCGATCCAAACCCATTGCTAGAGAACCCAGCAGAAGGCAAAGAACTGGATATTCTGTTCCAAGATGAGCACATCGTGGTAGTACACAAGCCAGCAGGTTTTCTATCCGTGCCGGGTAAAACCATCAAAGATTCCGCCTACACACGTGTTCAAGAAATGCATCCCGATGTTGAAGGCCCATTTGTGATTCATCGCTTAGACATGGCGACCTCTGGCATTCTAATCTTCGCTCTCACACGACGTGCGAACAAGAGCTTACAGAAGCAGTTCATTACTCGTGAAGTCGAAAAGCGTTACGTGGCAATGATTGAAGGCGTTCTAACAGAAAATGAAGGCTATGTTCGACTGCCATTGCGTGGTGATTTGTACGACCGCCCTCGTCAAATTGTCTGCTTCGAACACGGCAAGCCAGCAGAAACCAAATGGGAAGTGATTGAGCGAAACGGGCAAACCACTAAGGTTTACCTGCATCCTAAAACAGGGCGTACACACCAGTTGCGTGTTCACTGTTCACACCAAGAAGGCCTTAACATGCCTATCGTCGGTGACGGCTTGTATGGCAATAAAGCCGACCGATTGCACTTACACGCAGAAAGACTTGCGCTGCACCACCCAGTCACCAAAGAGTGGATGGAATTCCAGTTCGACGCCGAATTCTAAAATCTCTCATTAGTAGCGAGCTTTGATAAGGAGTCACAACCGCTTGTGGCTCCTACCTCTTTTGGGTATATATCCACGCTTATTGCACTACATCAAGATTCACTTTGTTGTGAAGAGTAGCATGCCCACCTTCTTCTCTCCTTGAGGCCTTTGATATGTCATCAGCTGCTTTGAATTTACAACCTAACAAACTGACTTCCCCATTAATTGCGACTCAAGCACCGAGCTTGAAGCCACTTACATCCAAAAAGCCAGACTTAAACTCGGCAATGCTTAACTTAATTGAAGAAGTTAAAAACGAACTCCCACTTTACGAGTCAGAGACGTTTATCTGTGGTCCAAAAGGAAATTGCTCGGGTTGCTCTAAGAAACTACTTGAGATGGTCGACAGCGAGTTAATGTATTGGGAGCACAGTATTTCCATTGGCCAAGGCCCTAACTTCGAAGAACTGCGCCGCTTTGGTAAACTATGCAGCAGCGTTCGACGTGGTTTAGAGCGTAACGGTTTAGTCGAAAAACGCCCAAAGAAAAGATAACAAGCCAAGTCTATAATCATTACAATGTGTCGCTGGCGATTACAAGCTACCCTGATTGGGCTGGAAACCTATATTTACATGCTTATATTTCAGATCCGACCTTGCATTAAATTACCCATACAAAACGAGAGAAAAGTCACAATGTGGCGTTAATTTCGTATCAAAATAGCACACGGTAACCGATATTACCGCCACTTAATCACACGCCTATAGAACCAAGAATGTTTCGCTCCATTTTTACTTTTTTGATACTTATTTTTAGTACTTGCCAAATAACTTACGCTGAACCTTTAAGATTGCCAGGTAAACCGAATGACAAAAAACTGCACCTTACTTTGGTTCAAGAAATTGTTAATCGCTCGAGCCGATTCGATGAAATCGAGTTTGTCTATCAAGCAACAGGGGAACCTGCTCAATCAAGAGTTATGGCGGATTTAGAGTCGGGAGAGATTGACCTTTATTGGTCAGCGACCAGTCTCGACATGGAAAAACGCTTTGCTCCAATATTGTTCCCTATATATCGAGGAATGCTTGGTATGCGAATCGGATTAATTCATGAAAAAGATAAACAATTACTCGCAAACGTAAGATCTAAAGCGGATTTCACGCGCTTTAAAGTTTGTTCAGGGAAAACATGGCCAGACACATTCATTCTTGATGCCAATGGTATAAAAACCGCTAAATCGCTTAAATATCCAAATATTTTTGAGATGATGCTTGCTGGTAATCGGTGCCACTTGTTTGCTCGTGGTGTCATGGAACCATTTGCAGAAATGCAATCATACCCAGAACTACCTTTAGCTGTTGATAGTCATGTCATGCTCCGCTATCGCATGCCATATATGCTCTTTGTCCAAAAAGAAAACACAAAACTTCAGCAACACATCACAGAAGTGGTTGAAGAAATTTTCGCTGATGGCACCTATGAGAAACTCTTTTTCGAAGACTCCGAAGTAAGAATGGCGCTCTCACGGGCCAACCTTTCAGAGCGAACTATTATCGATCTTGAAAATCCATATCTGACCGAAGACACCCGCTCTATCCCAGAAAAATATTTCTTTGATCCGCTTGCCAACTGAGTACATTTTTATGAACCAAATAACAAAAAAAATGGTTTTACTGATCGCTGCAGTGATGCTTATTGTTGCTGCTATCGCTTTGCCAATCCAATTTATGATTAACCAATCAAACGTTACTGATAAATCTTCACAAGAAATCCAGCGTATAACCTCTGAATTAAGTGTGATATTGCAAGAACCTGTTTATGCATACGATAAGACACTGATACTTAATATCATTGAAGCGTATTCAAATAATGACGTAATCGCAAACATTCAAGTGCTCGATCAAAATAACAACATATTAGGTAGTGTTAATCCACGTGACATTGATGAATCCTCATCGATGGCTATTTCATGGGATTCATTGCCTATCGGTAAAGTTAATGTTGGTTTTAACCATGATGTGACGAATGCTAATTTAATGAACTCTATGCAACTTGCGATTAGTATTTTGCTTTGCATATTTATTGCTAGCCTGATTCTGATTTCCATAGTCCTCGATAGAAAAGTCGTCAGGCCCATCAAAAACATGGCTGATTCAATGAATGAAATTGCTTCTGGTGGAGGAGACCTCACTTCACGTGTTGCGGAAGTAGGCAATGATGAAGTCACATCACTTGCGAAAGCATTCAACCAATTCGTTGCTACTATTCAATCTATCATTCTCGAAACATCGAACACGACCAAACTGTTGGATAAGAGTGGCCACGGTATATCGCAACTACGTGATGAAATGAACCAACAAAGCCAACGACAATCTTTGTTAACTCAAGAAAGTTTGCACAGCATTGAGCAATTTGATTTAGCAACCAAAGAAATTGCTGTTCATACGGAAAATACGCTGTATCAATCAAATGATGCACTCGAGCTTTGTCAGCAAAGTGGTCACACAATCGATATCAATGAACGTAATATTGATGACTTGGTCGTAAGTCTGGAAAGTGCAGCGGAATGTGCGAATTCACTAAAAGTAAGCAGTGATGATATAGGTCGAGTGATTGTAGTCATCAAAGCGATTGCGGAACAAACTAATTTATTGGCATTGAATGCAGCTATTGAAGCGGCACGGGCCGGTGAGTCTGGCCGTGGTTTTGCGGTTGTTGCGGATGAAGTGCGCTCATTAGCGTCTAAAACCCATGATTCAACCAATGAAATTGAATCTATTATTGAACGCCTACAAAAAGAAGCAAACGAGTCATTTGTTGCAACACAGAGCTCGAAAGCTTTAGTGGAGCAAACAAAAACCAGCGCAGATGAAATACAGCAAGCACTATCGAGCATTATCTCTTCCGTAACGTCCATCAATGGCATGGTAGATTCTGTTGCATCCGCCTGCGAAGAGCAGTCAAACGTTAGTTCAAAAGTCGCAAATGACATGCAGTCTCTTGATAGTAGTGCAAAAGAACTAGTTAACGTGAATGACGATTTGGCAAACGTATCCAATGATATCTTGACGCAAACTACTGTCCTCTCCACTCAGATTGCTAAATTTAAGTTCTAAGTATACCCTCAAGCCAGCATAGGTACTTGCTGGCTTGAACCTTTCAACTCGATGTTAAACATTTAGAGGTCACAAATCCTTGCTGATTTTAGAGCTTTGAGATAACTAATCATACAAAACCTAAAGATACTATCACACCAATTAAAAACCTATTTTGGACAACGGAGAGCCACCTTGAAGAGACCACAACCAGTACTGGGAAAGACCGGTATGCTATTTTTTCTCGTCATAATAAGTGCTTTCCCTCCATTGACCATCGACCTTTACCTACCTGCGCTTCCGCAGATGGTCGAGGTGTTTAATACTGACCGATCCATGGTCAACCTAACCCTGAGCAGTTACTTCGTTACTTACGCCATCGGTCTTTTGTTCTGGGGGCCGCTCAGCGAAAAATTCGGTCGTAAGCCGATCCTATTAATTGGATTAGCGGGTTATATGGTCGCGAGCATATTGTGCGCGATGACCAATAGCATCGAACAGTTAATTGGTGCTCGTGTATTCCAAGCCTTTGCTGGTAGTGCTATCACCGTTATCGCTACCGCCATTGTCAAAGATCTTTATGATGGCCGAGAACGTGAAAAGATCATGGCGACTATCATGTCACTGGTGATCATCGCGCCAATGGTTGCGCCTGTATTTGGTGCCTTTCTACTGAAAATTGCGTCTTGGCGAATGATGTTCGTCACCCTCGCCATTTTTGGTGCATTTGCGTCAGTATTAGCTTGCTGCTATCGAGAAACGCTCGAAACCAAATACCAAGGTTCCATGTTCCGTTCATGGGGAAGAATGGGCGTGGTCATGAAAAACCGCTCGTTCCTCAAGCTACTGGTCATTTTCTCTATCATACCGATGGCGTTGATGGGCTTTCTTGCGGCGGGTTCTTATATCTACATCGATCACTTTGGATTGACCGAACAACAGTTTAGCTACGCGTTCGCATTCAATGCATTATGCGCCTCATTTGGTCCAACAATTTACATTAAGTTGTCCTACCGAATGCCGGTTCAAAAGGTCATCTCAGGATGTTTTGCTTTATTGGCGCTTGCGGGCATCTTCACCCTAACCATTGGCGACCTGTCCCCTTGGTTCTTTATGTTCATCGCTGCTCCAGCAACATTAATGGCGATCATCATGCGAGTACCGGGCACCAACTTAATGTTGAATCAACAAGATCATGACACGGGCTCTGCCGTCGCACTGATACAGTTCTTCAGCATGATTTGTGGCTCGCTTGGCATGGTATTAGTTTCAATCCGCCCAGAGTCACTGATTGAAAACCTAGGCTTTATCCAATTATCCATCGGTACGCTAGGCGGCCTGATGTGGCTAATGGTCAGAAACAAAGAGTTCGTGACTAATAAGCTGAATTAAAGCTCTCAAGCCTAATTGTCATTCACACTACAATAAACTTGAAAACCGCTATAACGAAATTAGAAACCGTCTACATAGGCGGTTTTCTTGTATTTGAAGACGTACATTGAATTTTCAAGCCATGAGTTTCACGCACAAAAAAGCTCCTATTAAGGAGCCTTCTTATCAGAGCCAGTGAGCACTCAGTTTGGTCAATTATTACTAAGCTTGAGCCACTTGACGTGCTGGGTGTTTAATGAACACAGCAACGACTGCAAGCGCGAAACAGTAGTAAGAATTAGCCACGATATCCAAAGGCGATAAGTTAAATACCGAACCTAATAGCAATACCTGTGCACCGTAAGGCAATACGCCTTGAATCACACAAGAGAAGATATCCAATAAGCTGGCAGAGCGACGTGGAGAAACGTTATTTTCTTCAGCTAATTGGCGAGCCACACTACCAGACACAATAATCGCTACCGTGTTGTTTGCAGTACATAGGTTCACCATTGATACCAAGCCCGCAATACCCAACTCACTCGCACGGCCATTCGCTTGCTTAGAGTGTGAAGAGCCAAACGCACGAATCACACCACTTACTAAGCTAGTCAGGAACGCCAATCCACCTTGGCGACGCATTAGCTCACTCAAACCACCAATCAGCATCGACAGTAAGAAGATCTCCTGCATGTTGCCGAAGCCTGCGTAGATATCTTGAGCGTAATCCGTCATACCGTAGTTCTCAACAGAACCTAGGCTCACGCCACCCGCCAGCAAGATACCAATCGTCAGCACAACGAATACATTCATACCCGATACAGCAAGAATCAAAATAGTGATGTACGGAAGGACTTTCAGCCATTCAATTGGGCCTGTTTCAGGAACTTGAGTTGCTGTGTTGTTGAAAGCAAAGATAACAATCGCGATAAGTGCAGCAGGAAGTGCTATACGGATGTTCTCTTTAAACTTGTCTCTCATCTCACAGCCTTGCGAGCGAGTCGCAGCAATCGTGGTATCTGAGATGATAGAAAGGTTGTCACCAAACATAGCGCCACTTAGCACCACGCCAGCGGTTAGAGGAATACTCATGCCAGCTGAGTCAGCAATGCCTAGTGCAACAGGAGCAACCGCAGCGATAGTACCCATAGAAGTACCCATTGCCGTCGCAATGAACGCCGAAATAAGGAAGATGCCCGGTAGGATCATGCTCGTTGGGATAGCCGATAGACCAAGGTTTACCGTCGCGTCCACACCACCAGAAGCTTTAGCCACAGCAGCAAAAGCACCCGCTAATAGGTAGATCATACACATTGCAATAATGTCTTTGTGACCCACGCCACCTAAGAACTGCTCGATCGCACGGTTCAATTTATCTTTGCTCAATAGCAGCGCTAACATCACGGCAGGCAGAGCCGCAATCGGAGCTGGAAGCTGATAGAAAGCAAAATCGACGCCTTGTAGCGACAGGTATGTACCCACGCCAATAAACAGCGCAAGGAAAACGATCAGAGGGATAAGCGCCACTGCCGAAGGGGCAATTACCGCGTTAGAATTTTTTGAATTGGACATGGAACGACAACACAATAGAACAGGAAGGAGAGCAGACTAATGTCACACTTAGAACTTGTCAACGTCTAGACGTCTAAACGCCTAATTTAATGCAAAGTAATAAGAACCCTATTGAGCATCACGTAATAAAAAAGGCTATTTACTCATCAGTAAACAGCCTTTCGATAACAGATAGTGCGTCGCTAGAAGTTAGCGTTTCTGCTTGAAGGTTACTTGGTATTCGCCAATACCTTCATAATGGAAGGTCGTTGGTTTATCGAATTCCATTTCCACGATACCGCAGTAAGAGCCCGTGATAATTGCTTCACCCGCTTGGAAATCAACACCACGACGCGTCATGTAGTTAATCAGCCAGTAAATTGGGCTTGGTGGCAGTGTATTCGGGTGCTTACCGTCGAATGCTTGAACTTGCTCGCCTTGAGTCACTTCAATACTGATCTCTGCAGAAGTGAACGCTTTTTCGCGATCAATCTCAGGGCCAATGAATAAGCCTTGGTTTACTAGGCCATCGGCCAGTTTTTCATAGAACTCAGCGCCGCTGTCATCCGCAAAACGAGATTGCATTAACTCAAGTGCCATGTGACAAGAACCAATCGCTTCGTTGATTTGCTCTTCGCTGTAGCCATCTTGGTTTGCAGGCAGACTCTTAGCAAGAGTAAATGCAATTTCAGGCTCAACACGCACTACATCGTTGTCTGCAAACAGTTCACAAACTTCGCCTTGTTGAACGCTGCCCGAGAAGATTGGCGCAACAACAAACTTGTCTTCAGCCAGAGGAAGTAAGCACTTCCAACCGCCGACTTTATCGCTTTTCAAATCGATCATTGAAGATTGGATCTTTAGCGCATCTTCCAAGTTATTCGGACGGTACTGTTCGTCCAATCTTGGTGCTTTGGTGCCAGCAACGCGACGACTCAACAGTTCTTCAGCTGCTTGTTTAAATACATTTGTCATATAATACCACCTTTAGTTTTATGACCAGTATAATATCGGATTTCTTAAAGCTTGAATAGACAATTCAACAACGGTGCTACACCGAAAATTCAGCCATCAATTTTCGCATATTCTAAACGCAAACAACTGAAATTATTTTGATTTAAAGACAACAAAAGCCAGTAAGTTCGTTACTGGCTTTTCGATGTGTTGCTGATGGTTAGGCTTTACTGCCCTTTCAAGGTCTTCTTAAGGTTTTGCATGAAGTCTCTGAAGTGAGGCATAAAATTAACAAACAGAGGATGCTTTCTATCTTGCATCATCAATGGGCCGAGTAAGCGGATACTCACGCCTAGTCGTGCTGCTGATTGCTCATCTAAGCCGCTGTCTTGTTTGATCTTCTCAACAATCGCGAACATGTTTTCTCTGTCTTCAATTTCAAACTGCATGGTTTGAAGTTCGCGGTCTTCTTTAACGCTCACTTCTTCAATAGTGATGCGGTAGTTATTGTGTTTGCCTGTAAATGCTTTCATGTGGATCTCCTACAATGCTGTGAAATGTTTTGGCTAGCTCTTCATGAATCGTTCTAGCTTAGGTTTAACCGTCATCGACATTACGACCATGATCGCAAGGCCAACAGGAAGCGCGGCAATAAATCCATTAAACCATCCACTGGTAAACGCCGATGTATCCGAAAATCCAATGTTATTTGCCGCTGTTACAAATGCCATCATGGACTCCATTATGAATGCCATGATCAGTCCTACGATCAGGTTGCGAACTTTCTCGCTATAAGTTGTGAACACTCTAGCAACGGCTTTGGTGACTAAAGCCATCATCACCGTGCCCATTGGCATCATGATCACGACAACAAGGGCTAACGAAGAAAGCCAGTTGCCAATAAATTCCTCGCCGAATCCGACATTCATGTAAGTCATCACAGCCGTTAAACTGCCGCCAATCGTCAGCATTAAGCTCATCATGACCAAAACTTTGTATAAAACCGGTGTGCCTTTTTGCTCAGGAAGAGTTGGCGTTAGAGTTGCTTGAATCGTCATATCTATTTCCTGTCTTGAATTTACGAACAATTAAGTTGATAATGTCAACTATAAATACAGTAGTTGATAATGTCAACTATATTTCTAAGGATCGTTTATGTCTGATAACACATCGCTAGAATCAATCTTTCGTCTAGTGCACTCTTTGAAACGTCAAATGAGCGAACAGATTGAGAGCTTAGACTCAGAGATCGCACCTATGAACATTCGTGTCATGAAGATCATTACTAAGAAGTCTCCATGTACCGCTATCGATATCGCACACTTCCTAGATCGTGATAAAGCACAGGTCACTCGGCTCATTAATGCCTTGATCAATCAGGAACTTGTGAAGAAGTCTCCGAACCCGGAAGACAAGCGCAGCCAGTTATTGGTTCTGACTGATAAGGGTCAAGAGATCATGAGTAAGGTCTCGGATATCGATCGAGACATGCTGAAGAGAATGACCAAAGGCATGGCCGAAGACGAGTTAGAACAATTCAGAAAAATTGCGAAGAAAATGGCGCAGAACTTAGAAAGCTGATCTTAAAAATAAAACTAAAATACGCCACCGAATCGTAAGATCGGTGGCGTTTCGTGTATAAGTTGGGTTGTACAGCTTAGTGGTTTAGCTATGTCTATTTGGACGACAGCTCTAATTCGATGCTAGTTTCCACCATGCCTGAACAGGTACAGGCTCTGAGATCACCAAACGTTCACCCATCACCGGGCTTACCATTTGTACATCTCGCTCTTTGCTTATCGCCAGTGCTTGTTCCATTGGGTCTTGCCAATCATGCATAGAAAGGTCGAAGGTACTGTTGTGGATTGGCATCATCACCTTACCTTGCAGATCAATGTGTGCCTGAACACTCTGTTCTGGGAACATATGAATATCCGCCCAAAGTGAGTTATACGCACCCGTTTCAACCATGGTTAAATCAAACGGCCCAAAACGGTCGCCAATCTCTTTAAAGCCATTGAAATAACCAGAATCACCGCTAAAGAAGACTTTCTTGTCTGAAGCGTTAATAACCCAACTGCCCCACAGTGTTTGGTCACGATCAAGCAAGCCACGACCAGAGAAATGCTGTGTCGGTGTCAACGTGAACTCAATGTCTGAGGCCGTTGCCGATTCCCACCAGTTCAATTCGATGATCTTCTCTTTATCCACGCCCCACTTTTCCAACAGTGCACCCACTCTTAATGGCACTAAGAACGTCCCTACTTTGTCGGCTAATACCTTCACGGCACCTTTGTCTAAATGGTCGTAGTGATCATGGCTGATCACTACCACATCGATGTCAGGTAGATCTTGCAGTGAGATTGGGGTTGGGTGAAAGCGCTTTGGCCCCATCCATTGCACTGGTGATGCTCGATCACTGAACACAGGGTCAGTCATCACTAGCTTGCCATCTAGCTTCATCATCACACTTGAGTGACCTAAGCGGTACGCAACGTCTTCTGTCTCTTCGATCAATTGCTCGGCTGTCATCGGAATCAAAGGCAATGCAGCACGTGGCACTGGCTCATTTCTTTCCACGGTTACATACGCTTTCAAGATTGAAAAAATATCAGACATGCCCGATTTGTACTCTAACTCACTGTTAGCAAACTTCTTTGGAAGCTTATCTAGATTGTCATTTGATTGTGAACCTGTGCTTACGATAGCGACCACGGCAAGTACTCCTAAAATCGGTAATAGATATTTTTTCATTGGTATCTCTTCAACCGTTGGGAAAGACCCAACTCAAAAACTACACTGACTAGTTTATATACCAAAACCAAAAAGTAAACCACAGAGTGTAATTTTTAATTTATCTAGACGTAAGCGTGTCAAAGTCGATTTTGGAAAAACCAACTTTGGCAACGAGTTAACTTAGTTATTTAGCTAGTCAGAAAGGTTAATCAGCAGACCATACATTCTTGAAATCTGGCCATCCCCAGTTGGTGATGGCTACGTTTTTAAGAATCCCTTGGAAACGAACGGTCTGTAAGTGATGGAACATAGGCACTAACCAATAATCTGAGATCAGAGTAGACGCGATAGGTTCTAGCTCTGCCAAGTAATTAGGCAGTTCCACGGATGCTTTATGACTATCCAAGCGCTGCTTGAGCCAATCGCTGTTCATCTCTCCTAAAGCAGAGTGCAAAACAGGATCGTTCATCATCCACGAGAACAGCGAAGATGGCGCATTATCATCGAGATTCAGGTTACACAATACCAAATCTTCTTTTAAATCGCCACTCTGAGATAACTGAGCCAATTCTCGAAAACTGTAGGTGTTCACCTCAACTTCCACACCATATCGTTTGAGTATGTCAGATACGCAAATCGCACATCGATACAACGCATAATAATCGTAAACCGCTATACTCATCTTTTTCGGCAGTTGTGTCTCTTTCGAAGGCGTTCGATACAATTTCTGCCAACTTGGCAGTATATTTTGAGCTAAAGAGACACTAAACAGACCCTTGTTATGTTCCAACTGTGACAAAATCGCTTGTGGGTTGGTCAGTTGTGAAAGGTATTTGCGCTGCTCATTATTTAGTGGGTTAGCCGCTGAGTTCTGATTGAACAGGATAAACAAGCATCCATCCTCGACTCGGCTACGAAGGCCGTCTGTGTCTGCTGAAACAAGTTCCGCATCGCTTTTCCCTAATTGATGGAAACAAGAAGAATTTCCATAAGGCGATACGTGCATTTGGCTGTCATCGAAACGAGCAGTGCCCGTCATTGATTCCTCAAACTGCCAGATAGTCACCTCATCGGTTAACGAGCGGCAACCATAATAGTGTTCAAATGCGGCAAGCTTGATTCGTTCATTATTGGTCTCAACCACTTTGAAGGGGCCGGTTCCAATCACAGCATGAGAGACCGAATTTAATGGCGATGGCTCTCGTGTGACTTGCGCAGCAGGTTGAATCGAATACTTAACGCCAGCTAATAAGCCCGCGAACCCGGTGTCTGCTTTGGTGAGTTGAAAGCTGATCCTCAATGGCTGTTCACTGTAGATGGAAGAAACATGATCTAACTCAGCTTGATAGAAAGGCAGAGCTTGTAAAGCAGTAAACAAAGCAACCAGCTGCTTGGCATCAACTGGCTGACCATCATGAAATGTCAGACCGGGGCGCAGATAGAAAGTCCAAACGAGCTTTTCAGCATCATATTGCCAATGATGCGCCAGTTCAGGCTTTAACTCACCTTTACCATTACACGTCACTAGGCAGCTAAACACCTGTCTGATCAAAAATCGTTCGCTACTGCGGTGTATATGGTGCGGAAACAAATCCTCAAACTTACGCTTATAGGTTAATTGAACGTGCAGCAGCCCTTCACGCATGGTCGCGCCGGAAGTTTCTTGCAGTAAAGAACCAAACACAGCGCGGTCATTATCCAATATGGAAAGTGCTTTTTCGTACTTGCCCTGCTCTATCAGTTTAATTGCAACATGCTGCGCCAACTCTGAATTGCTAAAACGCAGTGTTAAGTTAGAGCGTTGATTCCTGCCAACTTTTGGCTCCCACACCACCCATTCAGCTTGATGCATCTTACCAAGTAAAGTTCGAGCGTGACGCAAGCTTGTAAACAGCATATCCGCTACTTCGGCTAGGGTGACTGAATGAGAAATGTTTGGCTCGAACGATTCTAGCCGCGTGTAGTAACGCATCATGTTTAGATCAGACAAATAGTGAACCTTTTAAAGATAGCTCTTCCTAATTAAGCTCATTATAAAACACATTCATCAAAAAGTAGTGTAATGCGACCAAAACAGGAACAACCAATAAAAATACCATCTGTTTTTTAGTTCCTCTTAATTATCCATAATGAACGGGTCAGCAACAAACCATAGGTTGTAAATAAAGCCTAACCAGAGAGAGTAATGACCATGAGAAAATACTATCTTAACAAGCTAAAAAGCACCTGCAGTAAGCTCGAAAGAGAAGCACTACGAACACTTTTAGATCTATGTAACTGGCGTTATTAGTACACTTTTTAGCACCGAGTAAACGCGAGTTGGGTATAACCTAATATGCTCCTACCCCCAATATGAGTTAGGTCTCAACTCGCTTTTCCATTCCAATTCCCCTCTCAAGCCTGCTGTACCAATAGCTCACACAATCGATAAATTTCCGTTGTCGACTCGACAAATTTAATTCGTTTTCTTAGTTGAACGAAAAGCCTTAAGGTTCGCCCCGAAGCAAGCAAGGAGCCTCAGAAAAAACTGAAAGCTCAGCTAACAACTAATTTATTTGCAGTTACCAATCAGGTATTAACTAAGGAAACGCCATGCGTATCGCAATTCTTTCTCGCAACGAAAATCTATACTCTACCGCTCGTCTAAAGCAGGCTGGAGAAGCACGTGGTCATCAGGTCGATGTTATCGACACGTTGCACTGTGATATAGATATCGCGAGTAACAATCCGAAGATTCGCTACATGGGTGAAGAGCTACCTCAATACGATGCTGTTATTCCACGTATTGGCGCTTCCATTACCTTTTACGGAACTGCGGTTGTTCGCCAATTTGAAATGATGGGCACTTTTTGTATCAATGAGTCAGTAGCAATCAGTCGCTCTCGCGACAAACTGCGCTCACTACAACTGTTGTCTCGTAAAGGTATTGGCTTACCAAAAACAGGTTTCGCTAGCCGCCCAGACAAGATTCAAGACCTGATCAAAAACGTAGGCGGCGCGCCACTTGTGATCAAGCTTCTTGAAGGCACTCAAGGTATCGGCGTTGTACTAGCAGAAACAAACAAAGCAGCAGAAAGCGTTATCGAAGCGTTCATGGGCCTAAAAGCGAACATCTTGGTTCAAGAGTTCATTGAAGAAGCAAATGGCGCAGACATCCGTTGTTTTGTTGTTGGCAACAAAGTAATTGCTGCAATGAAGCGTCAAGCTGGTGAAGGTGAATTCCGCTCTAACCTGCACCGTGGCGGCACTGCTCAGCTGGTTAAACTAACCAAAGAAGAGCGCGCAACAGCAATCAATGCAGCGAAAATCATGGGATTAAACCTATGTGGTGTAGATATCCTACAATCTAAGAACGGCCCAGTAGTAATGGAAGTAAACTCTTCTCCAGGCCTAGAAGGCATCGAGAAAGCAACGGGTAAAGATGTAGCAGACATGATTTTCGAATTCATCGAGAAGAATGCAAAACCAAACGCTAACCGTACTCGTGGCAAGGGCTGATTGAATACCGATAACTCATGATTGGAAAGAAAATGAACAATAAAATGATCATAGGGAATACCGAAGCACTTTGCTTACCAGAGTTAGGGATAACTGGACTACATACACGTGTTGATACAGGGGCTAAAACCTCTTCTCTACACGTAGACAATCTACTATGTGTTAAATCAAATGGTGAGAAATTCGTAGAGTTCGACCTTCACCCAGACGTTTATCACCTAGAAGAGACGGTGCGCTGCAAGGCGAAACTGAAAACAAGTAAGAAAATTAAATCATCTAACGGCGAAGTTGAACACCGTTGCGTGATTGAAACCATGCTAAGAATCGGTGGCCAACAATGGCCGATCGATATCACGCTAAGCAACCGTCAAGACATGACTTACATGATGTTGCTTGGACGTCAAGGCATGAGTGACAAAGTGATTGTTGACCCTGCGGGTGAATTCCTGCTGACTCACTAATCCGAGTCATCGTAACCGCTCCACAGGTTATAACTAAAGCTACTCACAACGATATAAGGCCAGTCTCATGACTGGCCTTATTGCTATCTATTTTTCTATTTCTACTTTCAGCTCTGAATACACGACTTTGCATTCAGACTTCTGATCTATTTCTTCGATTTACCATGAGATTGAAAACCAAATCGCCCAATCGATAAAAGTAATTTCTTGGTTTTGATTTTCGTCACTCGCCAATGTGTAACAGGCCTTCTTGGGGCACTCATCAGCAGGTGTTCAAAAGCCTTCTGACTGAAATCGACTTGCCCACCATGCGCCACCAGCAAGGTATCGAGCTGCATGTCATAAATGCGCGATACAGACGCTCGATACTTATTAGGGTGAAAGATAGGAAACGGCGGAATCAGCTTCTTCTTAACCTCGACCATTAAATCGGCAACATAAGCCACGCTGTGTGATGGGCAATAGACCGAGAGATCACGGTCGGTATGGCCCGGTGTTTCAAGAACCAACCAATCATCAAACCCTGGAATACTATCCCCATCAGACAGCTTGTAGTCCGGCTTTAACTTTCTTGAATACCATAGGTTTGCTTTAGGCTTGCCTAAGCGGTTCGCCATCCACCTAGCAAGCGCTAAGTCGGTCAGGTGCATCAAAATGCCATCGATGCCGTGATACCAATCTTTGTCTCTGTTTGCTGCCACCAAATGACAATTAGTCAGCTTTCTGAGCGTATGCGCTGCCCCTGCGTGGTCCGGATGCATGTGTGTAACAACCACAGTATGTAGGTCGCTAAATTCACGGCCAAGCTCATCTTCAATGAAAGCCCTAAGATGAGGAATATCCGCACGGCACGCACCATCAAGTAACAGCAACCTATCTGGGTACTCTACGAGATACATGTCTTGGATATAGCCTTTGATGGTATGCAGCTGCAAAACCGCTCCTTGTGATAAAACAACTGGTCAGACCTACACCATAGCAAACTCACATTTATTTGTAACAAATTTGTTAACTATAAAATCACATCAAAGTACCATGCTCTTCCGCTCTTTTATCGTGACGACAAAATACGTGATTTGTTGACCTAAGTTATTAGGACTATATATGCGCCTCTAATTTATTGTCTGAGTGCTATACATGAACCAACTAATCGATGCTCTTTCCACCCAAGGCTACTTTGTTTGGGATGACTTCTTAACGCATGAAGAAGTGGTGGCATTGAGGGATTGCATTCCAGAGAACTGGAAAAAGGCTAGGATTGGCCGTAACGATGAAGTAACGCGAGAGTCGACCATTCGTAGTGACAAGATTCAATGGGTGCGCCGCGATATGGGTCAGCCAGCATCTCTGTTCCTAGACAAAATGGAACAAATTCGTTTAGCGGCAAACCAAGCGTTCTTTTTGGGTCTGTTCGAGTACGAAGCGCACTTTGCTAAATACGAAAAAGGCGACTTCTACCAGAAGCACTTAGACTGTTTCAAGGGCAATGAAAACCGCCGCCTGACCACTGTGTTCTATATGAATGATGAGTGGACAGAAGAAGACGCTGGTGAACTTGTGGTTTACGACCTAAAAGACAACCACATCGCGACCATTCTACCAAAGTCAGGCCGCTTATTTGTGTTCTTATCTGAACAGTTCCCACACGAGGTACTGCCGACAAACACAGAGCGATTCAGTATTGCAGGTTGGTTCCGTATTAACGGCGTGAAAGACAACCAACTCGATATCGCACACTAGAACAAAGCCGATTATAACAAGCTCTAGCTTATTCAAAGCCTCTCCTTCGAGAGGCTTTTTTATTGAACAAATATTAAGCAAGCATTCAACAACAAACCTCTCAAAAACCGCACGTAATAAATATCAAAATCATCAATAACTTTTCTCTTAAACCAAATCGAAATGAATCTTTCATATCAGTGAAACGGTTTAGCCACTTAAGTGAAATACGCCCTGTTCAAGATAGCTTCAAACGACACCCCTACCGTCTCGTTAACACTCTAATCCAATACCTCGACATCGATTTCATCCAAAAGGAAACGAAGATGAATAAGCTAATTTTGGCAGGCGTTCTTTCTGCGACAGCGGCAATGCCAGCGTTCGCAACGACTCAAGTCACTTGGTGGCACGCAATGGGCGGCCAGCTTGGAGAAACAGTAAACAAAATTGCGACCGACTTTAATGCGTCACAAGATGATTACCAGATCACGCCAATCTACAAGGGTTCATATACAGAGACCTTAACAGCCGGTATCGCGGCATACCGAGCAGGTGAAGCACCTAATATTCTGCAAGTCTTCGATGCAGGCGCAGCAACCATCATGAACGCGAAAGGCGTCGCGAAACCGGTACAGGATATTCTGGTTGAGTCGGGCTACAACTTTAATTCAAACGATTACCTAGCGGGCGTTCGTAACTTCTATGCCGACAACCAAGGCAAGATGGTTGGTATGCCTTTCAACAGTTCGACACCGGTTCTTTACTACAACAAAGATCTTCTCGCGGAAGTGGGTGCAGACGCGCCTAAAACTTATGAAGAACTAGAAGTCGTTGCTAAGAAGCTGAAGGCAGAAGGACACATCGCGTTTTCTCAATCTCTGACGCCGTGGATCATGTTTGAGAACTTTAAGTCTCGCCACAACCTGCCGGTCGCAGATCAAAACAACGGCTACGATGGCTTGTCCACTAAGATCATGTTCAACACCAAAGACATGATGATGCACGTTAGCAAGATGAAAGAGTGGTCAGATCTCGGTTACTACAAGTATTACGGCAGCGACTGGGATGCAAACCAAACCCCTTTCGAGCGCCAAGAAGTGGCAATGTGGATGGGTTCTTCAGGCTCATTCGGTGGCTTACGTAACCGCGTACCTTTCGAACTCGGCACCACATACCTTCCATACTGGAAATCGGTTAACCCAGACGCAGGCTTAACCTTCATTGGCGGCGCAGCTCTGTTTGCACTCAATGGTCATGACCAGCAACAAGACAAAGGTGTCGCAGCGTTCTTTGATTACCTGACTAAGCCTGAAACTCAGGTTTACTGGCACAAAACCACTGGCTATGTACCTGTAACAATGGCTGCTTATGAGCTAGCGAAAGAGTCTGGCTACTACAACGAACAACCAGACGCAGAAGTGGGTGTTAAGCAGCTAAGCCTAAAATCGGGCGAGTGGACTAAGGGCTACCGCTTAGGTTACTACCCTCAAATTCGTGAAGTGATGCATCGTGAATTCGACAATATCTTCGCCGACCGCTCTAGCGTCGAGAACAGCCTAGATAAAGTCGAAGATGAGAGCAGCAAACTGCTGAAACGCTTCGCTCGTACGATGAACTAATTTAGCTTTTTAACCAAAGCAGATTACTGAGCTAAAGGCTTTACAACCGAAAGCTGTTCATTGCTCCTCACCACTTGTCACTGAGTTATTAAAAACGCAATGGCAAGGAGTGAGGAGATTCTTCACTAGCGCCATTTCTTGCTCCAAAAACTACAACTCAACTGGATGCATTCCTTTGCTATAGCGCTAGTGCTCACCGTAACTAACAGTGATAACAGTCACTAATTTTTGGGGATTACCCTGTGGAACGACGTCAGCAATTCTTTCACTCTCCGCTGCCTTACCTATTTTTGGCGCCTCAGATACTCATCATTGCGGTTTTCTTTATCTACCCTGCGGCAAAGGCAGTTTACCTGTCCTTCATGCTAGAAGACCCTTGGGGCACCTCATCGATATTCGTGTGGTTCGAAAACTATCAGATGCTATTCGAATCGAGCGAGTATTTGAACTCGATTGGCTTCACATTAATGTTCGCAATCGTGGTCTCTTTCTTATCGCTTGCCTTAGCGCTGCTGCTCGCGGTTAAAGCCGACAACATCATTCACGGACAAGGCGCTTACAAGGTCACTCTTACTTGGGTTTACGCGGTTGCTCCTGCGATTGCAGGCGTAATCGGTGCTTTCTTGTTTAACCCACACATTGGCGTGTTTACCGAGATATTTGCGGTTATAGGTTGGGACTTTAGCTTCCAAACCGACCCTGTGGATGCCACGTTTGCTCTGATTTTGGTTTCGGTGTGGAAACAGGTTTCGGTGAATTTCATCTACTTTCTAGCTGGACTTCAATCGATCTCTTACGCCGTAAAAGAAGCGGCAATGCTCGATTGTGTCAGCGACTCAAAACGTTTCTGGACCATTACTTTCCCGCTACTCGCACCTACAGGCTTCTTTCTTCTGGTCATCAACCTCACCTACTCGTTCTTTGAAACCTTTGGCGTGATCGACACCATGACCAATGGAGGCCCGGGTGGCGGCACAACGTCGTTGGTGTACAAGGTCTATCGAGACGGGTTTGTTGGCGCAGATTTAGGCGGCAGCTCTGCGCAGTCAGTTGTGTTGTTGCTATTGGTGCTCACTCTTACATTTATCCAGTTTCGCGTTGTAGAAAAGCGTGTTCATTACTAACCCACTACAGCTAGGTTTTAACGCGACAGGAGTTATTTATGAAAAGTAATAAGGTCTCTGACCACCTAATTTTAATTGCTGGGATGCTGTTTATGTTGGTCCCTATTTGGCTAATCTTCGCCAGCTCGACGCATAACCCGAACACCATTGTCAGCGAAGGCCTGCAATGGGTACCAGGCGATAACTTTACGGCCATTTATAGCGAAGCTTGGAACAAAAGCATGGGCTTCAGTGGCGAAGTCACCGCCAGCAAAATGATCTCCAACTCGATGATCATGGGGCTAGGTTTTGCGATCGGTAAGATCATCATTTCGATGATGGCTGCGTATGCTTTGGTCTACTTCAGACTGCCTTATGCTACAGCTTGGTTCTGGTTGATCTTCGTGACGCTTTTGCTGCCATTAGAAGTGCGCATTATCCCTTCCTATGAGGTTGTCGCTGGGCTTGGGCTTCTTAATAGCTACACAGGTTTAATTCTGCCTTTGATCGCCTCAGCCACCGCGACGTTCTTTTTTAGGCAGTTCTTCAAAACCATCCCCGATGAATTGTTAGAAGCCGCTCAGCTAGATAACGCAGGTCCATTTCGATTCTTTGTCGACATCTTATTGCCACTGTCTAAAACCATGATTGCCGCAATCTTCATCATCATGTTTGTGGTGGGTTGGAACCAATATCTGTGGCCAATAATGATGACCACGGACGAAGGCTACAACACCATCGTGATGGGCATCAAACAAGTACTCAACAACATCAATGAAACCAGTTTACCGCGCTACGACTATGTTTTTGCCATGGTGATTTTAGCTATGTTACCACCCGTTTTAGTGGTGGTTGTATTTCAGCGTTGGTTTGTAAAAGGGCTAGTAGAAAGTGAAAAATAATAACGACACAAATCAAATGAATGATAACCGCATTCAATCACTCGCTGAGTACAAGATGTCTCACCTGCCTTCTCACCGAGCTATCCACAAAAATACAGAGGACACCCCGATGCCAAAGTTAAAACAAACGTTAGGGCACACCCAAGCCACTCACAACCATACGCACAAAGCACCTACCATGTTAGGCATCAAAAACTTGGTAAAGACTTATGAGAACGGTCATCGTGCAGTGAAAGATGTCTCGCTTGATATCGAAAAGGGTGAATTTCTTGTATTAGTTGGCCCATCGGGCTGCGGCAAATCTTCTATCCTACGTTCAATTGCGGGTCTGGAAAGCATCTCTGGCGGTGAGATTCACTTGGGCGGCCGTCGTGTTGATAACGAAAAGCCAGCTCAACGAGATATCGCAATGGTCTTTCAAAATTACGCACTCTACCCTCACATGACGGTATACAAAAACCTCGCTTATGGTTTAAAGAACCGAGGCGTCAGCCAACACGTGATTGAAGAGAAGATTGAGAAAGTCGCCAAGACACTGAAAATCGAAGAGTATCTAGACCGCAAGCCAGCCAAGCTTTCGGGTGGTCAGCGCCAGCGCGTTGCTATGGGACGAGCGATTGTACGCGACCCTCAACTGTTCCTGTTTGACGAGCCTTTGTCTAACCTAGATGCCTCATTGCGCGCTCACATGAGGTTAGAAATCAAAAAGCTACAACGCGAGCTAGGCGTAACCAGTGTTTACGTGACTCATGACCAAGTCGAAGCCATGACACTGGCAGATAGAATCGTGGTTCTCAACAAAGGTCAGATAGAACAAGTCGGCACACCAAGAGAAGTTTACCACCAGCCTGCCAGTACCTTTGTGGCAAGCTTTATTGGCAGCCCCGCGATGAACTTCCTAACTGCCACGCTCGATGATGGCTATCTTGAAATCGGCGAGCAACAAATGTATCTGCCAGAGTACGCGCACGTTAAGGACGCGACTATCACGCTTGGCATTCGCCCTGAACACTCTGAGGTTTGTTCCGAATTAAAGATGAACACCTTGCCTCTCGAACTGCGTATCAGTGTGGTTGAGCCATTGGGGCCGAATCAATTGGTTCATGGCCTTGTGAACGACCAACCCTTTATCGCCGTCACGCCAGAAACGACACTATGCCAAGTACTGCCGCTCGGATTAAGCATTGATAAATCTAACCTGCATATTTTTGACAGTCGTGGAAAGCGTATTCAGCCGAATAACTTTACTTCACAAGAGTCACGCGAAGAGACGACAAGCATAACGACGGCTCTCGCTTAATCGAGTACACTGATATTTAATGCGTTTTTACGGTGCGTCTTTAAGAAGGATTAATTATGTCGTCTATCATCGTAGGTCATCGGGGTGTAGCAGGTACTCACCCAGAAAATACCAAAGCAAGCATTGAACAAGCCGCTAAACTCGGCTTGAAATGGATTGAAGTAGATATTCAGCCAACTCAGGATGATCAACTTGTGGTTTGTCACGACCACACCCTTGAGCGCTGCAGCGATGGCAAGGGTCGTGTCGACGAACACACCCTTGCAGAACTGCGTCAGCTCGATTTTGGCAGTTGGAAGTCTGAGCAGTTCGCTGGTGAAAGAATATTGACGTTGGAAGAGTTGCTCGCGCTTGTTGAGCAGCATGATCTCAGCGTGAACTTAGAGATCAAAGTCGACAGTCGACATCAAGCGCCTCATGTCGTTGATTTGCTGCATACCGAGTTGATTCGTTCAAATCTAGACACCGACAGAGTGCTGCTTTCAAGTTTCAGCCATCAAGTGGTTTCTGAAATGGCTCTTCACCTGCCGAGATACCGCGTAGGTGTGATCACAGAGCAGCTGACTCAAGCCGACTTGATGTTGATTGACGAGGTTAAAGCGTTCAGCTGTCACATGAACTACGAGCATGTGAATCAGAGCGATCTTGATACACTCAGTGAAGCAAATATTCAAACTTGGTGCTACACAGTAAACGATCCCTCTCACTTCAAATTCATCTCAAAAGTAGATGCCGTATTCACTGATCTTCCGAATCAATTTACCTCTATAAATTGACCAAGCGAATACTGCAAAAACAACCCCGAGAGACTTTAAAATTAACTCTCGGGAAACCTTAAAATTAGGTAGCAAACACAAGTGAGTAGGAGTACATTCCGCTACTCACTTGGTTTCATTAGCTCGCTCTATTTAGACAGCTTCATTGGTTACTTAATTTATGGATCTCATTTTTAGTCCAACCTTCCCAATTTTGGGTGCAATCTTCATTTTCGCCGCTATTGTTCGTGGCTTCTCAGGTTTCGGTTTCACCTTAGTGGCATTGCCATTAAGTGCGTTATTCGCGCCTGTTATCGAACTGGTTCCCGTCTTCATGTTGATCGATCTCCTAGGCAATGTTCAATTACTGCCTAAAGTTCGAAAGCACGTTAACTGGCGCTGGGTTTTAAAGGTGTTTATCCCTTGTTTTGCCTTCACACCAGTCGGCCTACTTCTGCTTAAATCCGTTAGCCAAGACACGATCATCTTGATCATCAGTGCCTTCATTTTTGCGTCTGCGCTTATGATCTATAAAGGCTTCCAGTACAAAAGCGAACCTAGATTTGCTCCCTATATTCTAGGCAGCCTTGCAGGTGTAATGAACGGCGCGGCTTCGATGTCAGGACCTCCAATTGGCACTCATGCATTGGCAAGCCCAGTCGCTCCGCACATTGCTAGAGCCGGACTGATAGCCTTCTTTGTCTTGGCGGATTCCACTGCATTTGTTTCGGCATCTATCGCTGGGTTAGTCGACCGCGATGTAGTTTGGCTGACTCTCGCGCTTCTACCAAGCAGCATGTTTGGCGGTTATGTGGGTTCTAAACTGTTCGAGAGATTTGGTGGAGCGAAGTTCAAGCCAGTCACCATTGCATTGCTGATTGTGATTGCAATATTCAGTGCAGGTCGAGTCATACTGTAACTGGCTTTAGCGGTTAAGTTTGGACGTTGCTTTTACGAATTGGTTTCGCGAATTGATTGCGCTAATTGACTGCGGAAAGTGATTAAGAAAACTGGGTACCAATGACTACCATTCGATATGGATAGGGGTACCCATTTTTACAAGTTGGAGAAACTCATCCATATCTTGATTGGTTAACGCGATACAGCCATCCGTCCAATCAAAACTTTGAATAAAGCTCGGCGAACGACGCTCGCCGTTTTTGATGCCATGGATTTTGATGTTTCCTCCAGGATCTACATCATTTTGCTCTGCCCATTGCATATCCGAAGGTTGCGGATAGTTAATATGTACTGAGCGATAAAAGTCCGACTCTTCCATCACATAATCGAGCTGGTATTCCCCTTCCGGCGTTCGGTTGTCCCCTTCAAAGCGTTTATGCCCTTTCGGTTGTTTGCCTAGCGCAATACGAAACTCCTGAATCACCTCTTCACCTTTTAGCAGATACATCCTACGTTTCGATTTATCGACTTTAACTAACGTAACCACTTGCGACAGCGAATCTATCTCAGATGCGCTATCCGGTACGTTGTAAAACTGTCGAGAGGAACTTTGAGGTGGACGTTTCGATGACCCTTGAGAAAGCTGAGCTACCTTTTCATCAGGGCTACTGTTAAGAACATCATCCACAATAATCACATGCTCGGAGTTTGAGCTCGTGGAAGAGGTTGAGTTAGATGAAGACGTTGAGACACGTTGAGAATGAGCCGGTGCAGACTCGAATACGATGGTTTCGATAGCGGTCGCGTCAGAGACTATTTTCTCGACCACGACTTGCTCAGCATTCGCGTTCGAAGCCACAAACAGTAAACACAGTGATAAAGGCAGAAACAGACGCACCTTTAGATCTCCTCAAAACGCATGGACATGGTTCGTGACTGAGTTTCCATTCCTAACGACTCATAGAAACCCTGAGCTTGTTGGTTAAACTCCATTACCTCCAACCTAAGTTCTATCGCTCCTCTCGCCTGCGCCCATTGATTAAAAGACTTCATTAACGCTCGACCAGCACCTTTGCTCTGAACCTGATCGTTCACCACAATCGTATTGACCCTTGCCACCTTGTGCGGCTGAATAAAACTGACGCCTTTGTTCTGCGTTACCTTACCCGCTAAAAAGCCAACGACTTGCTTGTCGTCTACTGCAACCAAGAAAGCGCCAAGTGGGTCAAGCATCAAACCTAACCAATACTCTTCACTGTCGGCCAAGCCTTGTGACGCTGGTGCAAATACCATAGGCGCACCAAGATGATGTTGACGGTTTATCTGCTCAGAGAGCGCTAAGATCGCGTTAATATCAGTTACCTTGGCCGTCCGGATTTGCATATCATCACCTTGTTTGAATTCAATAACACCTTAGCAAAAATGGCTTAGTTGTGCACCGTTACACTGGTCAACTCAGACGCTCTGTGAAGGCTGAACATTAATATTAGGCACTATGTTTAGGGAAATTGTTCCGTAAATCTCAGGCACATTGCCAGCCGTTGAGTGCTACTATCTCTGCAGAATCAATATACTAACGACGACTAACGACTGGATACCTATATGATTAAGTTTGCTGTAATTGGAACCAATTGGATTACACAAAAGTTTGTTCAAGCTGCGCACGAATCTCAATCGATGCAACTTGCTGCGGTTTACTCTCGAAATCTAGACAGCGCGGCACAGTTCGCCCAAGAATTTGACGTTGAAACCACGTATGACTCACTCGACGCATTGGCCAATGACAACACTGTAGAAGCCGTGTACATCGCTTCCCCTAACTCACTGCATTGCGAGCAATCTATCTTCATGATGGAACACGGCAAGCATGTTATCTGTGAAAAGCCGGTTGCATCAAATATTGATGAAGCAACACGCATGTTCGAAGTCGCTGAGAAAAACGGTGTGGTGCTGTTTGAGGCGTATAAATCTCAATTCCTACCGAACTTTAAGCAAGTTCAACTTGGGTTAGAAAAGATTGGCAAGGTACATAAAGCACACATCAACTACTGCCAGTATTCATCGCGCTACCAAAAATACCTAAACGGCGAGAACCCAAATACCTTCAACCCAGCTTTTTCTAACGGCTCATTGGTCGATATTGGCTTTTACTGTGTTGCCGCGACAGTCGCGCTATTTGGCAAACCTGAAAACGCACAGGCTTCTGCAAAGCTACTTGATTCAGGTGTCGATGCTCATGGCTGTGCGATCTTCCAATACCCTGAGTTTGATGTGACCCTTGCGCACTCCAAAGTCAGCGACTCTTATGCGCCAAGCGAGATCCAAGGTGAATTAGGGGCGATCATCATCGATCACATCGCTGAATGTACTGACGTTAAGATCCGCTACCGCGATGGCACGGTAGAAAACCTTACTCAAGCACAAAGCGAAAACTCCATGAGTTACGAAGCGCAGGCCTTTGCTAGCTGCATTGCTGGCGACAACGCAACACAAGCGCAGGCCCAACTGCGCGCTTTAACGGTTGCGAAGTTAATTACAGAGATGCGCCAACAAGTTGGTGTAGTGTATCCAGCGGATAAATAACGTCACAGCGTAAGTTAACAAACTGATTTTTAATACATAATTATTTATACATAACTGAATTTAATCTTTACGACAAATAACCGGATTAGTTGATTAAGGTCCCATCTGTTTAAATCCGCGTTCGATATCTATCGTATTTATTTAATTTATTGAAGGTGTGTAAAGTGTTTTCAGTTGATGATCGCGTTGTAGCAACAAAAGGTGTTGAACTAGGTGAAATGGTAGTAACTGGCCTAAGTGCTGGTGGCGGCTACGTTCACGTTACAACGGTAGAAGGCGCAATGACGCTTACTTACCCAGCGCAAGATCTTAAAAAAGCATAGTTTAACCACTCTGCCCTTTTAGTAGTCACTCTACTAAAGGTAACAAAATTGAGGCTTTGGCTGACTTCACTCTTCTGCATTAGAGTAAGCAGCCAGAGCCTTTTTTATGCCCGTCATTTACCCACCAGCTTTCTCATTAGCTTACTCGTTACAATAAAACCGCACTCAACTGACAATAGAATTAGGCAACGAGTTTCTACACTAGGTGCTTATTCTCATCGTTCTCTTGATATTCCCGTGCACTTAATCGCAGTGAATAGTTCTTGTTAACAAAGGCTTATTGTCTGCGAAAGTTTCTGGTACATTAGCATCATCTTATACTAAGAAAGACCCGAATGAGGGAAGCTATGAAGCTTTACATTTACGATCACTGCCCTTTCTGTGCAAGAGTCTCCTACATTGCTCAATCGCTAGGCTTGAACATTGAGCTTGTTTCTGTCGATTATGATGATGCCCAAACCCTTATCGATCTGATCGGTAAAAAGATGGTACCCGTCTTACAAAAAGACGATGGCTCTATCATGGCAGAGAGCCTAGATATCATCGCGTACTTCATGGACTTGAAATCAAGCGATGAGCAGCGTGTGCCATCTGAGCAAGTGACTGTGTTCCAAACTCGCGCATTCCCTCTTACTCAACAGATTGGACGCCCACGTTGGTGGAACCTCGACTTGGCTGAATATCGCTCTGCTGGAGCCAAAGAAGCTTGGCGTGCCAGTAAAGAGACCGAAGGTTTTAACTTTGAAGAACTGTTAGAAAAGACGCCTCAGTTCGTTCAACTGATTAACCCATTACTGAAAGATGCCGAACTCTTACTGGATCTAGAGAATGGTGAGTCATCACTGCCTCTAGTCGATCAAGCGGTGTATTTCTCGATGCTTCGTGGCTTTTGCGTAGAACCAAGCATCACATGGCCACCAGCACTTGAACGCTGGTTAGAAAAGAAAAGTGAAACGCTAAAGCTGTCTTTACTTCGCTAGAAAGCTATCTCGATTAAGAAAACAAGCTCTGACTCGCAAGCGACTACAACGAGCACAAACAGAAAATCGAAGCTCTCAGGTGTAAACTGCGAGCTTCGATTTTCTTTTATCTGGCCATTCTATTTCTCTAAGGCTTTGTCTTACAGCAGACGCCTTCTCAAACCTGTTCGCTCCAAGATTCGTGTCGAAATTTCTTCAACCGATAGTGAAGAGGTGTTGATGTAAGGTATCGCTTCTCGACGGAACATCGCCTCTACCGTTTGCAATTCATACAAACATTGTGAGTCACTGGCGTATTCGCTGCCTGCTAAGCGGTTCTCACGAATTTCAGTGAGCCTTTCTGCATCAATGGTCAAACCAAACAGCTTATGTCGGTAAATCTCAAACTCTGGCAACAGCTTTAAGCGTGCCAAGTCATCGTGGATAAATGGGTAGTTTGCTACGCGTAAGCCAAACTGCATCGCCATATACAAACTTGTTGGTGTTTTGCCACTTCGAGAAACACCCAACAAGATGATGTCGGCTTCTTCCAGCCCTTTTAGCGTGATGCCATCATCATGCGCGAGCGTGTACTCAATCGCAGCAATACGGTCGAAATACTTCACCGAGTCCTTGTTTACACTGCGTGAGCGCTGCAACTTAGGAACAGGCGCCATCTGAATGTCATCCTGTACTTTCTGCACGATGCTCTCTAACACGTCATAACAGTGCGCGGGCGCTTCTAGCAATTTGGTTTTGATATCAGGTATCACAATCGAAAAGAACACTAGCGGTTCTAATCCGGTATCACGATACGAAATTTCAATCTCTTTTAATAAATCAGAAAGTTTGTCCTCACTTTCCACAAACGGAAAGGTTTTTTCATTGGCTTTAAAAGGGAATTGACCTAGAACAACATGCCCTAAAGTCTCACATGTTATGGCCGTTCCATCAGAAACATAGAATACATCACGACTTTGGATATCAATTTGCATTTTTTATTTAATGTTTAAAATTATTTTGAGTAGGATGGGAACCATAATATATATAACGAAACCCTGCTGACTATTACGTCCCCCACAGCTTTAAAAAATAATTTACATTTTTTTAAACTGATACGTAATCGTTTGCCTTTAAATCCCTACAATGCTTGCTATGTTTCTGGAGAAATAAATGCAAAATAATACCCTATGGTTCAATGGCCTATCCATGGAAGATGTCGACAAAGTCGGCGGTAAGAACGCCTCACTGGGCGAGATGGTTTCTAACCTGTCCAATGCTGGTGTTTCTGTACCTAATGGTTTTGCTACCACCTCTTATGCGTTTAACGACTTTCTTGACTACAAAGGTCTTGATGAGCGCATCCACCAACTACTTGATGAACTTGATGTTGAAGACGTTGACGCCCTGCGTAAGACAGGTGCAACGATTCGACAATGGGTTCTAGACGCACCCTTCCCAGAATCACTAGAGCAAGACATCCGTGATAACTACCGCGAGCTAATCGAAGACAACGAAGAATTGTCTGTAGCTGTGCGTTCATCTGCAACCGCAGAAGACCTTCCAGATGCTTCATTCGCAGGCCAGCAAGAAACCTTCCTTAACGTGAAAGGCATCGACGCGGTACTCGAAGCAACCAAGCACGTTTACGCGTCACTGTTTAACGACCGCGCTATCTCTTACCGTGTACACCAAGGCTTTGACCACCGTGGCATTTCATTGTCTGCGGGTATCCAGCGCATGGTTCGCTCAGACAAAGCCTCTTCAGGTGTGATGTTCACGCTTGATACTGAGTCTGGCTTCGACCAAGTGGTATTCATCACCTCTTCTTGGGGCTTGGGTGAAATGGTTGTACAGGGCGCAGTGAACCCAGACGAGTTCTACGTTCACAAGCCAATGTTAGAAGCGGGTCACTACCCAATCGTTAAAAAGACGTTTGGTTCTAAGTTGATCAAGATGATCTACTCGACCAATCAAGAAATCGGCAAGCAAGTCGATATCATCGACACCGACACTCAAGAGCGTAACGAGTTCTCACTCAACGATGAAGAGATCAAAGAGCTAGCAAAACAAGCGATGATCATCGAGAAGCACTACCAACGTCCAATGGACATTGAGTGGGCGAAAGATGGCATCGACGGCAAGCTTTACATCGTTCAGGCTCGCCCAGAAACCGTATGTTCTCAAAGCGATCAAAACGTTATCGAGCGTTACGAGCTAAACAATAAGGCGGATGTCTTGGTTGAAGGCCGCGCTATCGGTCAGCGTATCGGCTCTGGCCCTGTTCGCTTGGTTGATTCTCTAGACCAAATGTCACTGGTTCAAGAAGGCGACGTGCTGGTAACTGACATGACAGACCCAGACTGGGAACCTGTGATGAAGAAAGCGTCTGCGATTGTGACTAACCGTGGTGGCCGTACTTGTCACGCTGCGATCATTGCTCGCGAGCTTGGTATCCCAGCGATTGTTGGTTGTGGCAGCGCAACAAGCAGCCTAAACGATGGCGATACCGTGACAGTGTCATGTTCAGAAGGCGAAACAGGCTACGTTTACAACGGCGAACTCGATTTTGAAATCAAACGTTCTGAGGTTGATGAGCTACCAATGCTACCAACCAAAGTAATGATGAACGTGGGTAACCCAGATCGTGCCTTCGACTTTGCACAAATCCCGAACGAAGGTGTTGGCCTTGCTCGTCTAGAATTTATCATCAACAAGATGATCGGTATTCACCCTAAAGCGCTGCTTAACTTCGATGCACAAACGGATGAGCTAAAAGCGGAAATCAACGAACGTATTCGTGGCTACAAAGATCCTATCGATTTCTACGTAAGCAAATTAACAGAAGGCATCGCGACTATCGCTTCTGCATTCTGGCCTAAGCGTGTGATCGTACGTATGTCTGACTTTAAGTCGAACGAGTACAGCAACCTAGTCGGCGGTAAAACGTTTGAACCGCATGAAGAGAACCCAATGCTAGGCTTCCGTGGTGCATCTCGTTACATCTCACCAGTATTCGAAGACTGTTTCGAGCTAGAAACTCAAGCGATCAAACGCGTTCGCAACGAAATGGGCCTTAAGAACGTTGAAATCATGATCCCATTCGTTCGTACTCCAAGCGAAGCGGCATCGGT
Source organism: Vibrio sp. 10N.261.51.A3 (assembly GCF_041471965.1). Taxonomy (NCBI): domain Bacteria; kingdom Pseudomonadati; phylum Pseudomonadota; class Gammaproteobacteria; order Vibrionales; family Vibrionaceae; genus Vibrio; species Vibrio sp. 10N.261.51.A3. The sequence goes on along the minus strand of NZ_JBFRPK010000081.1, from coordinate 5,834 downwards.
TATCGACATTCTGGCTAAATTCGACCTTCGCCGTGGCGACCAAGGTCTGAAAGTGATCATGATGTGTGAGCTACCATCGAACGCAATCTTGGCTGATGAGTTCTTGAAGTACTTCGATGGCTTCTCTATCGGCTCAAACGACATGACGCAACTGACACTTGGCCTCGACCGAGATTCAGGCGATGTGGCACACCTCTTCGATGAGCGTAACCCAGCCGTGAAAGCAATGCTGAAAATGGCGATCGATGCGGCAACCAAAGCGGGTAAATACGTGGGTATTTGTGGCCAAGGCCCATCTGACCATGACGACCTAGCAGAGTGGTTAATGGAGCAAGGCATCAGCTCTGTTTCACTAAACCCGGATACGGTTATCGATACGTGGTTGAAGCTAGGTAACGTTGTTAATAAATAAGTAAATAAGTAAATAAGTAAATAAGTAACGCTTCACGCGGTACCTTAACGACAAAAGCCAGTCGCGTTGACTGGCTTTTTTAGGTTCTTTCCAAATTAGCTGGCTAGAGCGCTAGAAGTAGTATCTCACACCAACCCAAGCTTCGGTTTGCCAACCATTCGGCATTGACACACCTTTCACATCAACATCCGCTTTGGTAATGTCATAGCGCGTATTCAACCACCAAGTTCTTGCAGTGTTCATCGGCACATTTAACGATGTTTTAAATGAGAAGTTTTGCATGTCGATATCATCACCAGAAAGATCTTGCCACTCAGGAACCAAAGACACATAAGCGCCAGAGTCACCGAGATGCTTCGCGGTAATCAAACCAAGCGAGTATCCCGTTAAATCATCTTTAGATGAAGTGACGCCAGGGATCTCCATACTACCAGTCATCAGTCCTGCTCTTGGAAATACCAGGAATCCACCGGTATAAGCTGGATTAATCGCAACAACACCGCCAACCGACAATAAGTCATTTTTAATACTGTTGCGCGTATTAATATAATCTAATGAAAGACCCACTTTAGGCGTAGCTTTCGTCCCCGTTTCAAAGACGTGGAAGTACTGAATTCTAGAGTTGCTGTACTCTGTACCGAATTTGTCTGGATCGCGAAGCGCTGTGTTGCTTTCATCGACAAACGTCCCTTCGGCCAGTAGGGCAAACTGCTGACCGTTTTCTAAACCGCCAGAAACTTGCCCTTGAAATTGGATATCTGAACTACCATTCAGCATCAATGCAGCTTGAGTATAAACTTTAGTGACATCAGCAGGATCGATAACACGTTCGGAATCTGAATCAGCATGTGCAGGAAGGGCTAGACCTAAACTCAACGGGATTAATAGAGCAAACTTTTTCATTATATCTCTCGAAAGTCGTTTGCTTCCTCCTTGAAGCCTGGAACATCCTGTTAGGTAATAAATAGATTACTTGTCAGCAAGTAGTTTTGCTGCCGAACGCATTAGTGCAGGGCCTTTATTCTCACCAAAACCTGAGTGGTATGGGTTGGTTGAGAACATCACACCCACAAAGTCACGTGCAGGATCGATGTAAATAAATTGGCCTAGGTTGCCACTTTTCGACATTGCACCGTCATTGAAAATGAAATCAAATTGGTATGCGTTGTAGTCTGCTTTTTCGTTGTATGCGTGCAGTGAACTGCTCTCTTTGCTAGTACCTACGAATGCTTTTGGATCACCGCCGTTGCGGATACGATCAATCACAGCTTGTGACACCACTGGCTCATCAGCCACCGCTTTCCAGCTAGGTGTAAATAGTGTTCCCCAGCGAGCCATGTCTTCTACCGTTGATGAAACCAAGCCAACCGCGATCGCCATGCCATCTGGCGTCAAGTTGAATTGCATTGGTTGACGTGCGTGCACTTTTGACCAAACACGATCTTCGAATACTTGAGTCCAAGTTTTGTTCTCAACGTTTTCAACTAACTTAGTCAGCACCATGGTGTTGATAGATGCGTAACGGAAATGGTCACCGGCTTTTTCACCTTCCAGTTTCTGTGCACCTTGAGCCACTTCCATCCAAGTTTCCATTTCACCCGTTTTTGCACGAGGTGAGTTAAACGATGCCGCAAAGAAACGCACCACATCAGAGTCTGGGTTCAAGATAGACTCTAATGTCTCTTCATTGTCTAGCGCGGTCGACATGTTCAGAACTTGGTGTACTGTGATGCCATCCCAGTTCGTTCCTTTCAATTCAGAAACATACTCAGCGATCTCTTTTTCAGGGTCGACTTTGCCCTCTTCCACTAACATTGCGATCACTGTGCCAACCGTCGTTTTTGCTGTAGATGCCCAAACGTGCGTATCTGTCGGCTTCATACCTGGGTAAGCTTCGTAAACGATCTCCCCTTTGTGAATCAACATAAAGCCTTGGGTACGGAACTGTTCATCCGCCAAGTACTCATCCATTGTCAACTGACCTTTGCTTTCAGTATCAACTTTCAGTGCAGCGAGTCGTGGGTCGATATTTTTGACTAAAGGCTTGTACTCTTCGTTTGGAGCCGCCAGTGCCGTTGGTAGAAACTCACTCATGTGCATGTTGTAGTAAACGCTGTGGTCGCCGCCCATCTGCCAATGAAAGTTATTGAATAACTCACGAGCTGAGTCAGTAAAACTTGGGGTAAATGCTGTGCTCGCCTCTTTCACGGTCAAGGTAACTTGAGCACCTTCAACTTTCAGAGCTTCTTCAACTGGGTTTGCTGCAAGAGCAAATGATGATGGGGTCGCTAACGATACTAGAACGGCAATGTGTTTAAGTTTCATAATTGTTCTCCTGTTTAGGTTAGGAAAAGTATAGGGAGATGCGCTACACTTAATTAGGTCACTTGATGACATTTAATGGTAGGCACAAAACAATGAAAGCATCATCGAACACCACCAGCATACTGCTCACTTCGACCAGTAACATTGCTCCATATATTCAGTATTGTGACAAACATAGACTGGATTGGCGCACCGTCGCCGTTGCGTGCGGTCTACCCATTGAACTGACACAATCCAATCAATGGCTTCCTACACAAGACGTGATTCGCTTCATTCATGGCCTTGAGCGTAAGTTTGGCTATTCGATAGGGATTGAGGTTGGACGTAAGGCCTCTCTAGAGCAATTGTCACCTGAGCTAGACCGAAAAATTGAACAATGCACTTCTCTCGAGCAAGCGGTACGCTGCTTGATTACTGAAATATCGACCTTAAGTAATCACGTCACCATATGGACGGAAAAAAGCGATGGATTGTGGTGGCTGTGTCATCGAAGTTACTATCACCCATCGACCTCAGGTTTTGAACAAGCAGAATGGTTTCGCGCCCTGACCGTAATTAGCCTATGCCGTAAGTTCATTGACAGTCACTGGCAACCATCACACGCCAAGTTGGTCTCTAAGCACAACAGCGCACGTAAATTACCTAAGCATTTCTTTGATTCTGATATTCAGTTTGAAGAGCAATACGGTGCGTTCTCGATTCCGCTGCCCGATGATTATCGTGCCATTTCAGAACGAAATAGTACCCAAGATTGGCATCACGCTGTCGAGATATTAATAGACACCTATGCGACTCTACCTTGGTTCAATATTGAGTGGTTTGCGACCATGCTCGGCATGACAAAACGAACGCTGCAGAGAAACCTGAAGAGCAAAAACATTCTCTTTAAACAAGCCAAAGAACAAGTTCGGGAAGCTAAAGCAAAACAGCTACTTGAAGAGACCAACCTTTCTGTTCAAGACATCAGTTGGCAAGTGGGTTACAGCGACTTGAGTAATTTCAATCGTGCATTCAAAGGTTGGGTTGGAGTCACGCCACCAAGTTATCGGGATAAAGCGAAACATTAGAAATAGTCGAATGGAAAACCTTTAGACCCAATCCGCTAATATAAAACTCAGAAACAAGATACGACACCTTAAATTTCAATAAGCGAACGCATAAAGTTACATTGTACAATGCTCACATACCGATGAAACTGTGCAAAGGTAATATCGATAGATTTAATGACATTTATTGGTATCGAGCTAACGTTACGTTATCCTTTACGCAATTCTTCATTGAGTGGATTGTCACTACGACAAACCTACCTTCAAGACTGATAAGAGTGTTATGAATTCTACGACCGCAACTCCCTCGCCTTCTCTTGGCCGACAACTCTATACAATGACATGGCCAATGCTGTTTGGGGTGCTCTCCCTGATGAGCTTCCAACTTGTAGACAGTGCTTTTATTGGCCAGTTAGGCGTACTGCCGCTCGCGGTTCAAGGCTTCACGCTACCAATTCAGATGATCATTATCGGGATTCAAGTCGGACTAGGCATCGCGACAACGGCTGTGATCGCGAGAGCTATTGGGGCTAACGAGATACGCTATGCCAAACAGCTCGGCGGATTAGTCGTTGCGATGGGCAGTGTGAGTGTCGCGCTGTTCTCGGTCATCATCTATCTGTTGCGTGGTCCTATTTTACAACTCCTCGATGCACCACCGACGGTACTGCCGATCATTGATTATTACTGGATCTATTGGCTGGTAAGCTCTTGGACAGGCGCACTGCTCTACTTTTTCTACAGTGTGTGTCGTGCCAATGGTAATACCATGCTGCCCGGTTCGATGATGATCGCGACCAGCATCATCAACTTGATATTGGACCCGATTTTCATATTCACGCTCGACATGGGCATCAACGGAGCCGCGATTGCGACCATCTTGGCGTTCGGTGCGGGTATCTTTATCGTTGCTCCTAAGGTAACTAAGAAACATTGGATGACATTTGACTGGCACGATCTCAACATTGGTAAGAGTGTTCGCTCCATTGGCAACATCATGGGACCAGCGATGATCAGTCAGCTACTGCCACCAGTCTCTTCGATGCTCGCCACCAAACTGCTTGCAGGCTACGGCACAGCAGCCGTTGCAGCTTGGGCGCTAGGTTCACGTTTTGAGTTCTTTTCGATTGTTGCAGTGCTTGCTCTGACTATGTCGATGCCACCTATGATTGGCCGAATGTTGGGAGAAAAGAACCTAGGGAACATACGTAGTCTTGTGAAGATTGCCGTGATGTTTGTATTAGGATTCCAATTGGTGATCGCACTGGTAACTTGGATGTTCTCTGGCGGGTTGGCAAATCTCATGACCAGCGAAGACGAAGTCTCGACCATTTTGAACTACCACTTACTTATCGTTCCTATCAGTTTAGGGCCGTTGGGTATCTGTATGCTGATGGTTTCTATCTCGAATGCGCTTGGTAAGTCTTATACTGCCTTAACGATATCAGCACTGCGCCTGTTCGCCTTCTTCTTGCCTTGCTTGTGGATTGGTTCGCAGCTTGCTGGTATTGAAGGCCTGTTCTGGGGTGCCATGGTGGGTAATGTGCTTGCCGGTACATGTGCTTGGTTTATGTACCAACGCGCACTTGGGCAAGTCGAGGCTAAACTTTCTAATTAATCAGTTAGCGAACTAAACGGCTTGCCAGCTAAACCGCTATAAAGTTATTAAACGAAAAAGCAGCCACTTAGGCTGCTTTTTTAGTTTCAGACTTAAAATATATTGGGGTTAGACTTGCTCAAAGTAAGCCAAAAACTCACCGCAATCTTTTTGGAATGGTGGCAATATTTCTGCTAGTGTTTCATCATCCCAATGCCACCATTCAAAGCTTTCTAATCGCTCGGCATAGCTAGGAGCATCAAACCGAGGACGCAGTTGCCAAACGCAATCGAGTATGGCGGTACGCCTTAAGCAGCGGTTGCCAACGAAAACAATCAACATAAATGAGTTAATCATTCCATTGTATCAAAGTACTTCACCAGCCTAAAACTGCAGTACTTCAGTTTCATTCGGGACCATTTTAAAAGGAAGTTATACCAATTAAAGTAAAAAT